>CANFJD010000127.1 GCA_947447315.1 Fimbriimonadaceae bacterium | reverse complement strand
GAGTGCGAAGCGCTTCCGGCATCAGCACCGGATGCTCCATGTCAATCATATTGAACTGCGATTCCGATGGTCGACGGTCCGAAAAGAGGCCCTCCCTCTCTAGCGTGCCCTGAACATCAATTGAGGAGAGAAGATCGTAACGACCGGCGGGAATACCGTGCTCTGGCAACCACGTTTCCCAATTGATCACTCCTCCCCAGCTAAGCCACTGGGTCCCAACTGGCATGCGGCTTCGCTGGGAAACCTTCCGAACGTACGGATAGATGATGTTGAAGCCATGACAGGCGGCATAGTCCTGCATTTGGAGGGTGTGCCACCCCCCGTAGTTGAATTCGCAATTGAAATATTTGAATCGAAAGGGGGATATCTTGGGAGCTACATACGGAGCGGGCTCGTCTGATGGCATGCCGTCTTGCTCGTTATCCTGATATGGCTCTTCAAGCTTCCAGAGCCGTGGAGGGTGAGAATCTAGCTTTAACCCCCGAAGATCGTCGACGGTCAACGATTGGGACAGTGTCAAGTTCTGTGAGCCGCGGCCATGGCTCTCAATCACGCGAAATTTACGTACGAGTCTGGCCAGTTGAGCAATCTCTTGCGTAACCAAAGCTGCTGGTTCGCTATGAACATTTTTGAAAGCTGAGGATCCAACCAAACCAAGTAGGACACAGGTAAGCGGCAATGCCATGAATTGTCGAACTATACCGGCAGCATCAATCGCGGAGAGAATAGTCTGTTGCTGCCGTTCAGTGATTGATCTTGGCGAAGGATTCAAGACTGTAAGCCGGCACCATACCTGCGTAGTCAGAGCTAGACATCACGTGCTAAATTGGGAAATGTCTCAATTAGCTCTACTACTTTCGGCCCTGGATGAGGGACATCGAGAGCTGGCGATTGCACTAGATGGGTTGCCGGATGAAGATGTTTGGCGGCGTCCCCACGCAAATCTCCTGAGTGTGGGAGAAATCGTGGGGCATATCGCATACGGCGAGGCAACTTGGCTTTTGCCAGCAGGAAGTGGTGAACCTTCGGTCTCAAGCTCGTTTGTTGACCAAAAATTTCGCTACTACCTGCGTCAATTAGCGGAGCCAGTAAGTTTGGATCTTGGAGCGGAAGCTTTAGCGACTGAGATTTCAAGGGTTCACACCGAAATTCGACAGTCAGTTTTGGCGCTGCAACCAAAGCTGGAAGACCCATTCCCCGGGGATTCCGCCATTAGTTGGGGAGATCGAATCAAATATATGATTTTCCATGTGGCGTACCACACGGGGCAGATTTATTCGGCGCGGCACATTTTTGGCCACAAAACCGAAGATAACTAGTAGACTTTTTTCTACCTGCAGTGATAAATTACGGATATGACGACATTAGAGCTTCTCATTTCAGCCCTAGATGAGGGACATCGAGAGTTGGTAATCGCGCTAGATGGGCTACCAGATGAGGACGTTTGGCAGCGACCCCACGACAGTCTCCTCAGCGTCGGTGAGATTGTTGGCCACGTGGCGTACTGGGAAGCGGTCCGGCTGGCGAGTGCACCAAACGAAGGGTCAAACATTAAGAGTCCTGTGGTTGATCGAGCCTTTCGCTACTACACGGGCCAGATCGGGCAACCAGTTGCATTGTCGCTCAATTCGGCGGAGTTAACGGCGGAAATTCAGCGAGTCCATGCCGAAGCCAGAGCGTCACTGGTCGCCGCGAATCCGAAACTAGATGATCCGTTTCCCGGTCCGTTCCAGAGCACATGGAGAGATTGTCTCCAATATATGGCTTTCCACGTGGCGTATCACACGGGTCAGGTGTATTCTGCCCGCCACATTTTCGGGCATAAAACTGAAGACAACTAGGGAGGTTTGGGAGGCTACCCAGGGCCCCAGCCGTCGGGAACTTTCTCGGTAAACCAGTTGATATAGTCGGTGTCGAAGGTCTTCCCGCCAAGCTGATCGACCAGTAAAACAACTTGTCCTCGATGATAGGCGGCGTGTCCAATCAGCTGGAACAACTGAGCTTCAAGGCTGAGACTCCAGTTTTCACCATTGTCGGAAAATACGAATCGGCCGTCTACCTTGGCATCATCGGCGCCATCGAGAAACTCCTGCCAGCCAGATTCCATCTCGGAAAATTGCTCGACTAGTTGCTCAAAAATTGGATCCTCGGCGAAAGATTCGGGGAGGGCGGTGGTTTTGCCTTGGATCACAACGAGGAAGCCTTGGCGGCAGGCTGCCATGTGGTGGGCAATCCGGACCGCTCGCGCGAACCTGGGATCAGCTTGGTTTTCCACGGGAACCGAACTGAGCATCGTCAGCATTTGGTGGTTGGCGACGATTTCGTGGGCGAAGGCATGGCGAAACATTTCGGCTCCCGTGCGCATAGCGCCAATATACCCGACGTTTGTCTAGTATCTGACCAAGCTTTTCTTCAGCCGGTATTTGGAATGAAGACTCGGCAGAGCCTTGCCTCAACCGGTGCCACAGGCTCTAGGATTCACGAAAATCTATCGAATATCGTTTAATAGCTGGTCCGCGTATTCCAACTTGATGAGGCCACGGCGAGGATTATCCAGATCCATCATCACGTAAATCGTGGCCGAGATAACCAGTGCGAAGATGATTCGATGCATCAGTTGATTCTTGCGAGAATCGCTTAGCTGCCTACCAGCAAGTAAGCCCGCCAAAAGGGCGACCGCGATCAGCAACGCATAAATGAGGTCGGGTTCGCGTGTAAGCGCGGCCACATGCCGATCAGAACCGGCGCGAAACGTAGCAACCAGCGCGGTCTGAAGACGCAAAATTTCGTCATGAGCCTGCGGTTGGTCGAGAAGTCTCACCGCCGTCCGCCAAAGCTCTTCTTGCGCCTTAAGGGTCCTTTCGTATTGAGCGTCAATGCCAACGTAGTTACTGAGGGAGACATTATATTCTTGGCGAATCTTAACGTATTCCCTTAGCTGACCAGAGATTTGCGCCGACAGTGACGGGGGAATCGCTCTGGCGTACAAAACGGCCTCACGAATCGATGTGGCTTCGGTGACGACGATTTCGCGACGTGCCTCTAAACGTGAACCGGCAGCCGACAGCGAGAATGCTAGGAACAGGCTCAGGAACGAAAAAACCGCACCATCGATGGCTCCGAAGGAGATACCGTCGTCTTTGGAGATGGACCGACTCGCGATCTGTTTTCCTAGGGCCAGGCTCAACATGATCCCGATAAAAAGTAGGAATGCAATGAGTACTGCTGGCATTAGCAAGTGGACGGGAATCTTACCTGAGGCATTTTTCCATCAATTCCGACATTTGCGTCGCGACCGCGTAGGTAAAGTCACCCAATGGACACACGGATTCGTGACCTCGAATCGCAAATAAGCCAGTTATCGGACGAGCTACGGGATCTGCGTCGGTCCGCGCCACCTGAACCTTTTGAAAACTACGGGTTGGTCGCGGCCGCAGGGCCGACGTCCCTCATTGACCTGTTTGGGGATAAAGATGAGCTTCTGGTGATTCATAACATGGGTCAGCGGTGCGAATACTGCAGTTTGTGGGCCGACGGCTTCAACGGACTCTTGCGGCACTTCCAGTCGCGAAGTGCATTCGTGGTCGTGACCCCGAACCCGCCAACGCAACAGAAAGAAATTGCGACCCGGAGAGGATGGCAATTTTCGATGGCTCAAGATGCAACAAAGGAATTTACGACCGCCGCAGGCTTTTGGACCGAGGCGGACGGCTGGTGGCCCGGCGCCACCGGATTTCGACGCGAAGGAGACCGAATACTCCGCACCGGGAGCACCACGTTCGGCCCAAATGACCAGTTTTGCTCGATCTGGCCGCTAATGGACCTGATCGGTGGCCCCCAAGAGTGGGAGCCCCGATCTCCATCGTAATTTGGGTACAAGTTTGATCACAGGGTGCCCCAAGACGGTGCATCCAAATGTGATTCTATGAACATCAGCATTGCTTCGTTTGCTTTCCACGGCGCGGTTGCCGCCGGAACCCTAGACGTTTTTGGCTATTTGGAAGCCTGCCGTTACCGGTACCACTTGAATACCGCAGATATCTGGAACGGCCTCTTGGGAAGCGATGTCGAAGTTCAGCTGAACGAAGAGCGGTTGTGGAAGGTTCGGCGAGCGATGGACGAGCGGGACTTGGTGTGCGTCAATTACCACGCCGATGGATGCCACCCTTGGGATCCATCTCCAGAAGTTCGGGCTCGCCACCGAGAATTGGCGTATCGCCACCTGAAGGCAGCGGAGATTTTGGGGGCAAAGACGGTGCGGATCGATACCGGAGGGAGTGAACGGGAGTGGTCGACCGAAGAATTTGCCTTCATCACGGAAGCGTTCAAGGAGTTTGCGGTCTACGGTGGCAACGCTGGTTTTAAGATTGGGCCCGAAACCCACTGGGGATCAACAAATTTCCCCGATAACATGCTGAAACTACACGCGGCGGTAGATTCACCCCATTACGGAATACTGCTTCACCTCGGCAAGGACACTTGGACGAGCCCGGCAGATTATGATCGGGCACTCGCGCCGATTGCGATTCACACGCACATTGATCAGAAGACATGCTACGGACGCTTGGATGACGCCCTCCAGATATTGATTGAGGCCGGCTACGCCGGTGCTCTTGGCGTGGAGCATCACTCGGGCAAAAACGAGTTGGCGGAAGTCGAAGCTCAGATCGGGTTGTTGCGGCGTGCGATTTCCCATGCTCGACTGGGAGCCGGAGATGGCTACCACGGCAATCCGCTGTTAGATCCTCGTCACGAGCGGGCATTCAACTAGTCGATTGGGGCTTTTTCGGTTTGCTGGCTTGGGATTCCAGATGCTCGAGCCAGCGTTGCCGGATGATTCTTCTCAAGAGTTCGTCGGGAATTGGGTTTCCCGGTTTGAACTGTATGGTGCCCTTCGAAATTTTGTATCCGGTGAGTTCTTCGGCGAAATCGGCGGTGGTAGCTCCCGCGAAAAGTGAGCAATGATTCTTGAAGCCGGCATACCAAATGAACGCCTTACCAAGGCGGAAGCCGGGAACGCCGTAACTGATGACCTCGTCGGTTCCGGGGCACTCTTGGCGAATGAGTTCGCGCAGGTGTTGCAGGGCGGCGTGCGCGACGGGATTCTCGACCTTTGCGAGGTACTCGTCAACGGGAGTAAAGGACATTTCACCCATTCTAAGCTACATTTTGAAATACGAACCACCGATGGCCCTCCAGATCGGCCAGGCGGAATCGACGGCCCGGGAATCCATCTTCGATGGGACTTAGTATTTCAGCGCCCACTTCCAGCGCCCGTTCAAAGGTGGCGTCGAGATCATCGACATACACGAGAATGCCGTTGAAAATGTAAGGGAGCTGGAGCCATTTATCGGCGGCTTGATACTCTGCGCGCATATGATTCGGATTACGATAGTCAGGGCTGGAACTCGCCAGCATGATGCGTTGGTCACCGATGGAAAGTTCACCGTGGGACAATCGGCCATCGTCATCCACCATCATCACCCCGATCTCGAATTGGAACACCATTTGAAGCCAATCTATCGCTACAATGCCATTTTCGTAGCTGAGCATCGGAACAAATCGCTGGGGCATAGTTTCACGATACTGCATTGTCAGGGGGACTCTGTCCGCACTTTTAGCGACATGTAGCCGCGGAAGAATCGCCCCAAAATGAGAAGTGCACGATGAGAATGCAGTAATGCCGTCGATTATCCAGGGAGGAATGGGAGTGGCCGTCTCTTCCTGGAAACTGGCGAGCGCCGTGTCGTCGATGGGACAGCTAGGCGTAGTGAGCGGGACCGGACTGGACGCCGTACTGTCGCGACGACTCCAAATGGGCGACCCGGGTGGATTCAATGCCAAAGCACTACGGCAGTTTCCAATTCCATCGATTGCAGCCCGCGTTTGGGAGCGATATTTTGTCGAGGGTGGCAAAGCCGAAAGTGCCGCCTTCCGATCGAAACCGTTGCCAAGCGCTTCCTCAAGCGGACCGGGGTTTGAATTAACTTTGGTAGCCGCCTTTGTGGAGGTTTGGCTTGCCAAGCAAGGACATAGTAATCCGGTCGGAATCAATCTCTTGGAGAAGATTCAGTTACCAACCTTGCCCACTCTCTACGGAGCGATGCTGGCAGGCGTAGATGTGGTGTTAATGGGCGCCGGAATTCCGCGCGCAATCCCCGCGATCTTAGATCGATTAGCCCGTGGCGAACGGGCAGAGCTTTCGGTGGACGTCGCCGGTGGAGAACCACTGACGGTGACGCTGGACCCAGCCAATTTTGACGCACCTCAGATTCCCCGACCGAAGTTTTACGCCATCGTCTCGTCCGCCTCCTTGGCTGTGGTCCTGGCGAAGAAATGCCACCCGCCGGTAGATGGGTTTATCGTGGAGGGTCACTCGGCTGGCGGTCACAATGCGCCACCGCGCGGCGGAATCGTCCTGGATGATTCGGGAGAACCGGTATACGGGGAACGCGATCAAGCGGACCTGTCGAAGTTTCGCGAGTTGGGACTTCCCTTCTGGCTGGCTGGATCTTACGGATCACCCGAAGCTCTGGAAAACGCAAAACAAGAAGGCGCTTGTGGAGTCCAGGTTGGCACGGCATTCGCATTCTGCGAGGAATCAGGGATCTCACCAGAGATGAAGGCAGAAGTGATTCGGCGAAGTTTAACGCATGAATTGAGTATTCGCACCGATCCTCTCGCGTCACCCACTGGATTTCCATTCAAGGTGGTGCAGTTACCAGGAACGGCATCGGAAGACCCGATCAATGCGGGACGAGACCGGGTGTGCGATCTCGGCTATCTGCGCGAGGCGTACCGGTTGCCAAACGGTGATGTTGGATTTCGTTGTCCGGCGGAGCCACCCGAGGATTATGTGAGGAAGGGTGGCAAACTGGCAGATACCCTTGGCCGAAAATGCATTTGCAATGGGCTTTTGGCGACGGTCGGGCTTCCCCAGGTACGTCATGGAATTGCAGAACCGGCCTTATTGACAGCCGGGGATGATGTAATCCATCTGGACCGCTACCTCACCCCCGGCGCATGCTCGTACAGTGCGCGGGAAGTAATTGAGACCATCCTCCCCAGTGGTTAGTTTCCCAGAGCAAATGTCGCGGAGCGCCTGGTAATTTGGAGCTCAGACATGAGTTCACAGGCTCGGCTCCACCGGTTATTTGCCGCCGACGGTAAGTGTTTCGACGTGGCCATGGACCACGGCTTTTTCAACGAGTTTGGGTTCCTTGCGGGAATTGAGAGTGCGGATAGGGCCATCAAAACGTTGGTACGGGCCATGCCGGATGCAATTCAATTACCGTTAGGCACGGCTTCCCTATTGCAAGCGATACCCGGACCGCTAAAGCCGGCTTTAGTTTTACGGACGGACGTCGCAAACGTGTATGGCTCCGCGCTGCCCCGCACCTTGATGAGCGAATTGATCGCCGATGCGACGGAGCAGGCATTACGACTTGATGCGGCGGCGGTGGTCGTGAACTTGCTCCTGCTCCCGGATCAGCCGGAGCTGCACCGGGAGTGCGTTCGGAATGTCACCAAATTGAAGGCAGCAGCGGATCGGATCGGGATGCCCGTCATGGTGGAGCCATTAGTAATGCAGGCAAATTCGGTGGCGGGTGGATACATGGTGGATGGGGATATCCGAAAAATTCTTCCGTTGGTTCGCCAAGCGGTGGAACTAGGAGCAGACATCATCAAATCCGATCCGACGACGGACGTGGCTGAATACCACCAGGTGGTAGAAATTGCTGGTTCAGTTCCGGTACTAGTTCGAGGCGGCGGACGGGCCACCGATCGTGAAATCTTGGACCGAACTTATGCTCTAATGCAGCAAGGCGCTAAGGGCATCGTATACGGACGGAACGTTATCCAGCATTCCGATCCGGGGGGAATGACGGAGGCACTCATGAAGATT
>CANFJD010000126.1 GCA_947447315.1 Fimbriimonadaceae bacterium | reverse complement strand
CTCCGGCGGAGTTATCATTTGTCCCATCCATCTCAGCTCCCTAGATCCCCCGGCGCTCGCCTGCACCATGCGGCACCGTCGCCTTCTTGCCATGGCGAAGGAAGAGCTTTGGAAAAACAAGGTGTTTGGCTGGATCATTCGCCAAATCGGTGCCTTCCCGATCCGTCGCGGCGAGGGTGATCGGGAGGCGATCCGGTACGCCCAACTCCTGCTAGAAGATGGAAATCCGCTATTGATGTTTCCGGAGGGCACCCGAGGTTCCGGGAAGAGTCTCCAGGCATTTGCGTCTGGTCCCATGATCATGGCCAAGAAAACTGGGCTACCGGTGGTTCCGGTTGGCATCTCTGGCACCCAGCGACTCCTTCCTAGGGACGGGGCGAAAGCCACTCGCCAACGAATCATCGTCAACTACGGCCGTCCCTTCACCTGGGCCGAACTTGCCATCGGTGACAATGAAAAGGAAAACCGCACCCGCTTCATGACGCATCTCCGCCAATCCATCCATGAACTGTGCACGGAAGCTGGCCTTGAGCTAGATCCGCTGACCAACGAAGCGACCTCGTAACCCCCATGTCCGAAATCTCCACCTCCCCTCTCAAGCCCGCTGGATTAAAGCCCGGCGATTTGATCACGTTGGTTTCACCATCATCGCCGATCCCACGGGAGAAACTCGATTTTCTGTACAGTTTGCTGGAAGGGGAGGGCTATCGCGTTGAGGCCGCTCCTAACGCTTTCGCCACGGGGGATTACCTGGCCGGCAGTGATGAGGGCAAGATTGATGACCTTCACTACGCTTTCTCTAATCCAGAAACCAAGGCGGTTTTCTGCACCCGTGGCGGCTACGGTGCCGCTCGCATCGTTAGTCGGCTCAATCTAGATCTCATGGCCGCGAGCGGAAAAATGTTCTGGGGGTTCAGCGATATCACTACCCTCCACTCCGCGCTTAATAACCGCGGTATGGTCACGGTCCATGCCCCGATGGGGATCACCCTTCGGGTGCCACGCGAATCGTACGTTTACGATTCCGTCCGCGCGGCCCTAAAAGGAGGAAATCCCATTCCAGCGGATGCCCCCGGCGGTACGTGCGTGGTTCCGGGGGTGGGGGAAGGCATCGTCGGTGGGGGGTGCTTGGTCCTCCTCTGCGACAGTCTCGGCACGCCGGAAGAGGCGCGATTCGACGGAAAGATCGTGGTGATCGAAGACGTCGATGAAGCCCCCCACCGGGTTGATGCAATGCTTACGCATCTCCTCAACCACGGCAGCATTCGGCGGGCTGCGGGGCTGCTCATCGGTGAAATGTCGAATTCCGATGATCGGGTCGATGCCGGTATTGGCGGTGCCCCTTGGCGGGAGATTGTGAAGGAACGGCTCGCTCCCTTGGGTATCCCAATGGTGATTGATTTCCCGCTCGGCCACGCCCGCCAGATGCTAAGTCTGCCCTTTGGCATCCGCGCGCAGTTAAACGCGACCGAAGGTCGTCTCATGTATAAAGAAACCCACGTTCGTTAGGGCCCTTTCCCATGCATATTCCAATCCTTAGCTCTCTGGCACCGCGGGTGGTTCCTTGTATCGCCATCTTATTAGCACTAGGTGCCCAAGGAACGCCGGATGTATCAGTTTGGGAAAAACCCCTTGCGCCTGGCGTCGCCCTCCGTATCGAACGTGATCGGACCTTGCCCCGTGACGTCTTCGCCGTTCGCATCACTCCCGGAACGCCCGGCGTGGAAGTGCTGCCTGCTCTAGCCGGTGGGGTGGTCTACGACAATTCGAAGACATTTGGCCGCGGAACCGTAACCTCGCTGGTCGCCGAAAACCAGGCGGAGATCGGGATTAACGCAGACTTCTTTCCTCTCGGCAAGAATTACAACTCTGGTGATCCGTTGGGATTAATGGTCAAGGAGGGGCAGTTGGTGAGTGGCCCATATTCCACCCGCGCATTCTTCGCCTGGGGGCCGGCCGGTGCGAAATTGGGATACGTGTCGCTGAAAGGACTCGCTCAAAGTTCAGGAGTCAGCAACTTTGCGATTGATGGCTTAAACCAAGATTGCCCGCAAAATGCCGTTGTGCTTAACGACGACAGCGCCGGAATCGCCGTTGGAAAGCTTCCTAACGCCGTCGCTATCATCCGCGTAGATTCCAGCACCCGGCAGTGGGGATTGAAGGCCATTGGCACCGTCGAATCAATCGCCACCGATCGCCCCCGTACTGCGGTCGAATCTGGCATGATCGTGCTCGTGGGTCAGGGAGCTGGGGCGGACCGGGTCTCTTCGCTGCGGGTCGGTGCCAAGGTCGACCTCTCGCTGTCTCTAACCGGTTTCGACCCCAAGGGATTTGAGAATGCAATTGGTGGCGGGCCGGTGTTGGTGAAGGATGGCGCAGTCTCGGTCACGGACAAAGCCGAGGGTTTTCCAACGTCGTTCGCCGATGCGCGTCATCCCCGCACCGCCATCGGAAGATCCGCCGCGGGCGACATTTGGTTGGTAGTCACCGATGGCCGCTCTAAAATCAGCGTGGGTGCCACTCTCCAGGAAATGGCGCATATCATGCGGAACCTAGGGTGTAGCGACGCCCTAAATTTGGATGGCGGCGGCAGCAGCGTGTTGTCGATCTACGGTGCCGCGGTCAATCGACCGAGTGATGGACGGGAACGAGCAGTAGCGAACGGCGTGATTGTTTCCTACCCCATGGAGCCGGCCGCCAGCGATTTTTCTGTCCGCATCGTGAATCAAGAAGGCATGTTCTACGCTCGCGGAAAGTCGGGAGCGTCCGACGTCGCCGACCGGGACATCGTGTGGTCGACTCGGGGCCCGATTACGGTTGATCCAGATGGGCGACTCGTATGGGTGGGAGCAGAAGGAAAAAGTGAAGAAGATGGAATCGCTCGCAGTGAAATACCCAAGGCCTACGTCAGGGGCGTGTTGCACGGAAAAGTAGCGGAGCTGGAAGTATCTCGGCAACTGGCACCTCGCCGGTAGCGTCTCCGGTGCCGTAACCGCGTCGGTATACTTCTCGCATCGCTGAAGTCGCTGCCAAACCCACCGAATTGAACCGATCGCTCCAAGGTTTGCGAGGGCTAGCGGCGCTTTCTGTACTGATTTTTCACACCCACAACATGGGTGCCGAAAGGGGGTACTGGAATTCGCTCTTTCCCCGATTTCCGGTCCTTTCGGAATTAGGCGTATATGCGGTTTGTGTCTTTTTTTGTATAAGTGGATTCTTAATCCTACAAACGCTGCCAAAGAATAAGACAATCGGAAAATTTGCCCTCAATCGAGTGAAGCGAATCTATCCCGTTTTCTTCATTTTGAACCTGATTTTCTTCGCAGTTGGTCCATTCGTGAACTACGAATGGATCGGCAAGCTGAAGCATCAGCCAGTTGCGTTGCTCGGCCACTTCTTGAGTAATTCACTCTTCTTGCCGGGCATTTTCAAACTTCCGATCGCCCAGAAGAATGCTTGGTCACTCAGCTACGAATCGGCGTTCTACATTCTGGCCGCGGTGTGCTTTTTTGCGTATCCACGGCATAAATGGATCACTTGGCTGGGCCTACTTTTGTCGGCATTTACGATCTATATGCATCCGAATGCCGCTTTCTTTTTAATCGGTATTTTTTGGTGCTACGAGTACAAGAATCCTCGGTTGAAACCGTTTATGGCGGGCCCGGTCGGATTGATCGCCTACGGCGTCGGAATCTGGGCCTTCAGTATCCAACCCCTCTTTGCGCTGGTGCCTGTCTTGGTGATGTTTGGAACCATTGCTACCGAGCAAGGATGGCTCAGTCGGTTTCTACAAATGCCGGTCTGGCAGTTTTTGGGCGCTGTCAGCTACAGCCTTTATCTCATCCACCCGTTTGTGTTGGACCCTATACGCCGCATTCTCACGAAATATGGTTCGCCCTCGGTGGATGCAGCGGTGTTCCTATTGTTAGGGCCCGCCGTCGCGATTCTGGTCAGCTATCTCAGCTACATTTACATCGAAAAGAAGTTGACCGACCGGCTGTTTCCGCGCGCCGGTCGGACCACCCCTACTTCGTCTGCAAATGCTTGAGTACGGCGGCATAGCCCGCCGCATCCATCGGTAGCTCAATCGCGCGTCTCTCGAGCCCACTCCAGATCATCGCGTTCGCCATCTCCACGCTGTGGATGCCTTCGGGCGCCGGAGCGAGAAGTGGTTCGGTGCCGTTAATGGCCGCCACGAAATTTCGAATGATTCCCGTGTGTTGATCCCCGTTGCCCGAGAACGTCTCCACCGTCGAATCTGGCTTACGCCATGGAAACAGTTCCTGAACGGTATTGCTAAATTCTCGATTCGACGTCGGGTACAGGTCCAGCGTCAGATTGTCCCCTTCCAAAACAGCTCGCCCAAGATCACCCGCCACTTCTAATCGATTGGTCCCCGGCAATTCGCACGTGGACGTCTCAAACACTCCGACGGCTCCGTTCCCGTGCTCGAAAATCGCGGTGACGGAATCTTCCACTTCAATTTCGTGAAACTTTCCAAATCCGCACACGGCAGTAATTCGCGTCGGAACCCCAAACATCCACTGATAAAGATCAATATTGTGCGGACATTGATTTAGCAGCACCCCACCGCCTTCTCCGGCCCAGGTCGCTCGCCACCCGCCACTCTTATAGTACGCCTCGGGGCGAAACCAGTTGGTAATCGTCCAATGAATTCGCTGTAAGGAACCCAGCGTGCCGGACTGAATCAGTTGACGCAACCGCCGGTAGCGCGGATCGGTGCGCTGATTAAACATCGCCCCAAACACGACCTTGCCGGTGTCCGCCGCCAAAAGTCGCTCTGCGTCGGCCTTATGAACCGAGATCGGCTTTTCCAGCAACGTGTGCAACCCATGGTTCAGGGCCAGAATGCCCGATTCCGTGTGGTCAAAGTGAGGTGTGCAGATGAGTACCGTATCCACCAGGCCCGATTCAATCAACTCTTTGGAAGTGGTGAACCCGGGAACATCGTAGTTGCCCAATCGGGATTCGTCCATATCCGCAACGGCCGTGAGAGTGAGCCCTTCGACCTGAGGAATATGATTTTTGATGTGGGCGGCACCCATGTTTCCAAGCCCAATAACTCCAATCCGCAGTGATTGCATGATCCCTATCTTATCCGGCGAACGTCGATAGGCTCTACCGGCGTCTAAATAAATATGTTGAATTTGGTGGCGGCGCTGGTGCTTGCTCATTCCGCAACGGCGCCCACCGAAGCAATATCCCCAACTCAAAAGCGGCAAGCGGCGATATGGGCTGCCGTATACAACCGAACCAATACCCAGGTTGACGTGTGGTGGGATCAGGGCGATTTTCCCGTCATCATCCAGCTTATTAGGTTCCAGGCCGAGCTCTATCCCCACGACTACGACATCGCCACCAATCTTGGCTGGATGTACGAAAACGTCAAGGATAATCCGAACGCAGAAGCTGCCTACAGCCGCTATGCCTCCAGAAATCCCAACGACCCCGATGCCGTCCTCCCGATCGTACAGAAGGCTTACATGTCGAAAGACTACAAGCGAGTCATTGCCGTAGCCAATCCTGCGATCTCCCACAAAGGAGTCCACGCCAATGTTTTCCGCCTCCTCGCCCACAGCTACGAACGCACTGGCGACCTCAAAAACGCCCTTCGCGTATGGGAAAGCTACCTAGCGGTTAACCCCGAGGACCTCACCGCGGTGAAGCATCGTGACGAAGTGAAGCAAAAGCTAGCTGGCTAGAACGACGTATCGACTGCAGAATTACGAGCCAACGGAGACGCGTTCGCCTTCCGGAGACACCATTTCCGCCAAGACTTCGCTCGCGATGATCTGCTTTTCCACCTTTTCGTCGACCCGCACGACACCGTCGCGGAAACGAATAATGCGCTTGCAGTGGTGAGCGATTTCCTCTTCGTGGGTGACGATCACCACCGTCTTGCCCTGACTGTTCAGTTCCTGAAACACCGCCATGATTTCCTCACTGGTGCGAGAGTCCAAGTTACCGGTCGGCTCGTCCCCTAAAATCATCGCTGGGTCGTTTACGATCGCCCGGGCAATCGCCACCCGCTGCTGCTGACCGCCCGAGAGCATCGCCGGTGTATGGTCTAACCGCTTGCCCAGTCCCACCCGCTCTAGCGCTGCCCGTGCCTTCTGCGTTCGGTTTTTCGTCCCGGCGTACATAAGTGGCAGTTCCACGTTCCGAAGCGCGCTTGTGCGCGGTAACAAGTTGAAGTTCTGAAAAACAAAGCCGATGTACTTGTTTCGGATATCGGCTAAACGGTTGTCGTCCAATCCGGCCACGTTCTGCGAATCGATAAAGTACTGGCCCGCCGTGGGGCGGTCAAGACATCCGATCAGGTTCATGAAGGTCGATTTGCCCGAACCCGACGGCCCCATGATCGCGACGAACTCACCTTCACCAATCTGAAGGTTCACGTCTTTCAATGCATCCACGATTTGATCCCCCATCACGTAGCGCTTGCTTAGTCCGCGGGTTTCAATGATCATTTTTGCCATGCCAGGAACTTTACTTGGGTTTGTCGCTTCCCGTTGGCTAAAGTCCCATTGAACGGTCGGTCTTAAGAGATGTTGCGAAAAACCTGGAACCGCCGGCACTCTTGCCGCCGAAGCTTAGATCTGGAGCCAAAGGTCACCGTTAGCTAGCCGACATATTGCCGCCAAGTGGCCAAGGTCTTCGGACCAATACCGGCTGCGTCGACGAACACGTCGGCTTCCAGCGCCGTCTTCAATTCGGCCTGACTGGTGATTCCAAACTCCTGAAACAGTCTCCTTGCCGTCTTGGCCCCCAAACCGGGAATCCGCACCAATTCCAAAACCGAGATCGGCGCGTCTTTTTCAAATTCCAATTGCTTAGAACTCACCCCATCCTGAAGAATCTCGCGAATGTACTGCTTCACCAGCGGACCCACGCCGGGAATCTCGCCTAACCGTCCCTCCGACATCATTGTGGTGGCAGGTTCCTTCATCTTCTCGATGTAGCGGGCAATGTGCGAATACCGCGTCGCGTGCCCCTCGGGATAGCCCGCGATTATCAAAAAATCCCGCAGGTCCTTTAGCTTCTGCGCCAAGTCTTGGTTCGTCATGCTTCCTTTGGTTTCCTCGCGACTGCGACCACGCTTGAACCCCAGGGAAGGGTAATTCCGGCTTGAATCGGCTTAGACTCCATATTTACCAAATTCATGAGCCACCGGTTCAGCCATCCCGGCACCTTGGGGAGCGAAGCCGCCGCGGGACCCGGCTTCAATTTCTCAATCAAACGGGACAAGATCACCAGCGGGAACAGCAGAAAAATGGCGTAACTCACGCGCTCCGGCACCAATCCGGCGGTTTTCAAGCACTCCGAAACCTCCGCGCGCGTGTAGCGCCGAAAATGGTGAAGAGCGACGTCGTGTGGACCCCAAAGCCACCGAAAAGCCGGCACACTCATCACCAACACTCCCCCTGGTCGAAGCACCCTCGCCGCTTCCCGGTACGCCGCAGCGTGGTCCTCGATATGTTCAAAAACGTCCAGCGCCACGATCTCGTCCACCGATTCGTCCTTGAGTGGCAGGGAAGTGCCATCCGCGCACACCAGCCGACTCAGTCCCCGTGAACGACAAAATTGCAGTGCCAACGGGCTAAAATCTGCGCCCGTCCCGTGCCAAGCCCCTTCCGCTTCAGAAAGTAAAATCCCGGTTCCGCAGCCCAAATCAAGCAAATCGTACGGTGGTGCGGGCTTCTCTGCAAACGTCGCCAGCAGGTCCAGCGCCAATTTCCGACGGGCCACGAACCACCAGTAGCTCTCCTCTAGGTCGAACATCTTCTGGTATTCGCCGGGGTTCAACTTGCCTCCGTCACCGGATTGGGCGCCGTCCGCTTTCGTTTGCCTTTAAGACGCAACCGCACCAGATCGCCCAGCATCTGCAATCCATCTCTCACTGGGTTCACTT
>CANFJD010000125.1 GCA_947447315.1 Fimbriimonadaceae bacterium | reverse complement strand
GTCAGGCCGAGTAGGCGATTCGCGCGATCCAACCGCAGGTCAATTTCGCGTTGTGCCACCGGGACCGGATAGACATCCACCGGCACCGAAATCTCCGTCGTGGGCTGGTGTTGCAGCAGCAACTCCCCAAATCTTCGCAGCGCCGATACCACTCCGTCGGGATCGACGCTGCGCTCAAATCGGTAGGAGGCCTCGGTGTTCAGGCCCAGTGCTCGGCGCGTCTTGCGGACGCTGGTGTTTACAAAATTAGCGGATTCCAGGGTGATCTCGGTCGTTTCTGCATCCACTTCGGTGTCCAACCCTCCCATCACACCGGCCACGGCCACGGGGCGAGATCCATCGGTGATCACCATTTGCCCGCCGGTCAGTTCGTGTTCCGTCCCGTTGAGGGTCACCAGTTTTTCTCCGGGCTGACTGAGACGGACCCCAATCGTGCCGCCAAGCTTGCGGCGATCGAAGGAGTGCAGCGGCTGCCCGAGTTCAAGCATCACGTAGTTGGTGAGGTCGACGAGCAGAGAAATGCTGCGCATGCCGGCGTGCTCCAGGCGCGTCCGGATGACTTCGGAAGCCGCGCCGTTCGTGAAGTTGCGGGCGGTGAGGCAGGCAAACCGGCGGCAATGATCGGTCTCGACGTGAACTGACTGCGGGTTCCCCTCGGTGAAGACCACATCTTCGAACCGTCGGACCGCGCGAAGGTAAAGGGAAGTGGGGTTTGCTTCGGCGTCTTTCGCCAAGATCTCGCGCGTGAGGCCGACAATGCTCAGCCCATCGCCGCGGTTGCTCACGACCTTAATGTCGAGCACCTGATCGTCACCGGCTTCTTCGATGCCTTCCAACTCAAACCCGGCCATGGTGAGCAAGTCACCAATCTCTTCGGCGGAAAGTTGGGTTTCCACGTAGTCGCGGAGCATCGAGACGGCAAACTTCATCGGTCTGGGAAGTCTACCGGCCTATAGCAATTCGCGCCGAAACTGGTTCAAGAACCGGGCGTCGTTCTCCAGGAACAGACGCAAGTCGTCGACCCCGGTCGCCATCATGGGGATGCGCTCCACCCCAAGGCCGAAGGCAAAGCCCGAGTACCGCTGGGTATCGATGCCATAGCGCTCCAGGATGTTGGGGTGAATCAGTCCGGCCCCGCCGAGCTCCACCCAGCGACCGCCAAACAGCTTCGGCGTCGATATGGCGTAATCCACGCCGGGCTCCACGAACGGGAAGAAATCGGGTCGGAAGCGCACTTTCACTTCCTCGCCGAACATCGCTCGGGCAAAGGCGCCGAGCGTGCCCTTCAGGTGCGCCAGCGATACATTCTCGTCGATCATGAAGCAATCGACCTGGTGGAACGTGTGGTTATGGGTGCGATCGACCGCCTCGTTGCGGAACGTACGGCCCACGGTGAAAACCCGTAGCGGAGGCTGCCGATTTTCGAAAATGCGACCCTGCAGCGCGGTGCACTGGGTGCGTAACAACCACTCGTCGTTGATGTAGAACGTGTCCTGATCGTCCATCGCCGGATGGTCGGGCGGATAGTTCAGGGCGTCGAAGTTGTAACGGAACTCCTCGAGCTCGGGGCCCTCTTGATATTCAAACCCCAGACCCGCCAGCACGCGCTTGATCTTTCGGGTGGTCTGCTCCAGAACGTGCATGGTGCCGGCGCGAAGCGGGCGACCCGGCAACGTGACGTCAATCCGTTCACCTTCCAAACGAGCGTTGGTTTCCTCGACATTGAGTTCGGCCAGGCGACTCTCATACAGCTCGGTAACTCGGGCTTTTGCAGAATTAACCGCGGCTCCGAATGCGGGGCGGTCTTCCTTGGGCAACGCGCCCATCTGCTTCATCAGGCCGGTTATTTCGCCGTTTTTGCCCAGGAACTGAGACTCGGCTTGCCGCAACTCAGCGACGGTCTTTGCCGCTCCCATTGCCGCGAGGGCAGCCGATTCGATCCCGGGAATGATTTCCACCGTTACAGATTATGGCCGGTGGCCACTCAATTGGCCACCGACGATGATTGCCGCTAGCTTTGGGCGAGTGCCGTCATGGCGCCGATTCCGACGGGAATGGCCGCGTCGTTAAAATCGAAGAACGGACTGTGCAGGTTGGGAATCACATGATCCGGCGAATTCTTTAGCCCAAGGAAGAAGAAACAGGCGGGGATGCGATAGCCGTAGTAGCTGAAATCCTCGCCGCCCATGCTGGGATTCCGCTCCTCGCGCACTTGGTCGGCCCCGAGTTTTTGGCGGAGCACGCCGCGAAGATGGTCGGTCGCATCCGGATCGTTAAATGTGACCGGGTACGGATTCTCGCCCCAGGCAATTTCGGCTTTGGCTCCAAACGCGGCCGGGAGGCTCGCTACGATTGCTTCGATCCGTTCCCGGGCGATGCGCTCGGTCTCTTGGTTGAGTGTGCGTAGGGTTCCGTCCAGAATCGCGATTTCGGGAATGACGTTGTGGGCGACCCCGCTGATGACCTTGCCGATGGTGACGACAACACTATCCAGCGGGTCCACGTTGCGACTGGCGACCGATTGCAGCGCCGTAATGAGGTGTGCCGCCACCAGAATCGGATCGATGCCCTGGTGGGGGTAGGCCGCGTGAGCCCCCTTGCCTTTGATGGTGATGCGCAGGGAAGCGGCACTCGCCATCAGCGGACCGGTGCGGGTGGAAATTTG
Organism: Fimbriimonadaceae bacterium; assembly: GCA_947447315.1. Taxonomy (GTDB): domain Bacteria; phylum Armatimonadota; class Fimbriimonadia; order Fimbriimonadales; family Fimbriimonadaceae; genus Fimbriimonas. The sequence continues at coordinate 5,275 of CANFJD010000125.1, read as the reverse complement.
CCCGACTTCCAGGGTTGGATACCCGTGCAGACCGAAGATAATGTTTGGCTTGGCGTCGAAAAATGCGCCGTCCAGCACACCCTCATCCACCATCTTCTTGCCGCCCGCTCCGCCTTCCTCGGCCGGTTGAAACAGCAGCAGGACATTATTGGGGCGGGGAAGTCGGCTGAGGGCGCGGGCAGTTCCCAGCAAAATCGCGGTGTGGCCATCGTGACCGCAGGCGTGCATTCGGTTGGCGGTTCCACTGGCGTAGGGCAGGTTCGTGAGTTCTTCAATCGGCAGGGCATCGATATCGGCCCGCAGGGCGACGGTGCGATCGGTCGGTTCGGTGGCGGGAAGGTAGGCAACGACGCCGGTTTCGGCGACCCCGCCCCGGAAGGCAACGCCCAACTCCGCCAGTTCTCGCTCGATCACCGATCGGGTGCGGTGTTCTTGGTAGCCAATCTCGGGATGAGCGTGAATATCGCGGCGCACCGCCGTGATGAGGTCAAGATCCTGCTGGTCGAGGCCGGTAGCCAAAATCGATCCTTCCGAAGACATATACGCAGTCTAACTCCCCGCGACCCGGTTTGCGCATGCTTTATGCGCGAATATAGGGGCGAATGAGGTACTCCCATGGGCGTGAATCCGCCGGCATTTGTGCGTCGCCACGGGGCGGGATGGCGGGCTTTCAAGGATTGCCGGGCTCGAATTCGCGCCCGGCAGCCGTCGGAAGTGATTGCGGCGCTGATTGACGCCGACCGGTGGGCAGCCGACGGCTTTTTCGTGGGGGGATACGTCGCGTTCGCCGCGGGCAGTGCGTTCGACTCGGCATTATCGGCCCGAGCCGACGATGGATTTTTGGTCGCAATGGATGTGTTTTCGGCGACGGAAGAGTGGGATTCATTGCCCGACCCGGGGCCGGTCGTTCTCCCATCCTGGGAAGCCGATATTACAGAAGCGCAGTACCACCGGGCGGTGGAGGACATTCGCGGCAGGATCGCGCGCGGCGAGGTGTACCAGGTCAATTTCACGTACCGATTGCACGCCAAGTTGCGTGACCCTTGGGCGTGGTTCTGCGCGATCGCGGCGACCGACGCGCCGCCATTTGCCACCTATTTCTGGGACGACGAACGGGCCATTTTGAGTTTTTCACCCGAGCGATTTTTTGCGAAAGAGGGCGATCTCCTCACCTGTCAGCCGATGAAGGGAACCGCCGCTCCGGAGGGTGGAGCTGAATTTTTGGGGAGATCCATTAAAGATCAGGCCGAAAACTTGATGATAACCGACATGATCCGCAACGACTTGGGGCGAATCGCAAGGGTGGGATCGGTGCGAGTTCCGGCGCTGTTCGAGATTGCCGAGTACCCCACGGTGACGCAGATGACCAGCCGGATCGAGGCGGAAACCGACGCATCCTTTGCCCAGATCATGGGTGCCCTGCACCCTTGCGCCAGCGTCACCGGCGCGCCAAAGGTGGCGGCGATGACGGCGATTGCGGAGCTGGAATCTTCCCCCCGAGGCGTGTATTGCGGCGCGATCGGGACCATCGAACCGGGGCGGCAAGATTGGAGCGTGGGGATTCGGACGGCGATCGCGACCCCAACCGACGGCGGATATCGGGCCGAATATGGGGTTGGCAGCGGCATCACCTGGGACAGCGATCCCGCCGACGAATGGGCGGAATGCGCCCAGAAAACCCAGGTATTGCGTGGCACCCCGTGGGACCTGCTGGAAACCATGCCGGGTGATCCGGTGGCCTGGGAATGGCACCTGCGCCGCTTGGCGGCATCGGCGGATGAACTGGGGATTCCTATTGATCTGGACGCGATTCGCGGCGCGTTAGCGCCCCTAACTGGTGCCCGCGGTGTTCGGTTGACCGTGAATTGGGATGGGTTCCGAGTGGCGGCATTTGATCCGGCACCGCTCCCGAATCCTTTGCCAATCGCATTCGCTCCCGGTCAGTTGCGCGCTGGAGACCCGTGGCGTCGCCACAAAACCACGCGAAGGGAAGTCTACGACCAGGCTCTCGCCGACTTTCCAACCTCGTCCGAAGTCTTGCTGGGCAACGATCGGGGCGAGTGGGTCGAGTTCTGCCGCGGCAATCTGATCTACCGAATCGGAGACCAATGGTTCACCCCGCCCACCGACTCCGGTGCGTTGCCGGGAGTAGCCCGTGCTCGCGCCATCGCGGAAGGGTGGTTAAAGGAGCGGTCGTTGCCAATCGAAGAGATCCCCGATGAAATGCACTTCGTTAATTCGTTACGCGGTCGGTTATCCGTGTGGACCTGATCGTTCATCCGGAGTCAGTCGATGCCGGAGGCATCGAAGCATTTAGCCTGGGGTCGAAGACCCCAGGTAAGCGCCCGTATTCCCGCACCACGGAATGGTGCCAGCGTCTGACGTCGTGCCAAAATTTTTTGTGGCGTCAACGTATTGCAGTTTGCCCGTGCACATCGTATTCGCAACCAAAGATCGGCGTCCCTTGATCGATGCGGAGTGGCGAGACGATCTGTTTCACTACCTGGGCGGTACGGCGAGAAAGTTGGAGGCAACGACATTTGGCGTTGGCGGAACAGCCGATCATGTCCACATGCTCATCGGGTTGAAAACCACCCACTCGGTAGCCGACTTGATGCGAGAAATCAAGAAATCCTCTTCGATCTGGGCATTAACCAAGCGCGCGGACTTTGCGTGGCAAACGGGATACGGAGCGTTCGGGATTCGGGCGTCGGAGATACCCGTCACCCTCAATTACATTCATAGGCAGGAGGAGCATCATCGAACCATTTCGTCCGCCGACGAATTGCGGAAGTTGTTGGCAGAGTTCGAATTTGTGTACAACGAGGAGTATTTCGACTAACACGCGGCGCCAGAAATCGCTGGCACCCCTTCAGGGTGCGGATTTGAATTGCCTGCTTCCTGGCATTTTCGATGCCAGGCTAAAAGATGCGATGCCTTCGGCATCGGGACGGTTTGTTCCCCGTTCGGGTTGCGGTCGTCCAGGCCGATTCCGGAGATTAGGAAATCCTCCTCCGTCTCGGCGTCTCGGCACTATCCTCAATTCGCCTGGCAGATCGGTTATGGCGGATTCGGCATTCGTCACGCGGATATCCCGACAGTACAAAGCTACATTCAGCGACAAGAAGAGCATCACCGACGTTGGTCCAGCCGGGACGAGTTGCGGTCGTTACGTACCGAATTCGGGGTTTCGGTGGATGAGCGGTATTTCGAGTGATCGCGACTTGCACGCGCTATTCCGAGATATGGCATCGCGTTGTGATGCGAAGGTTTACGTAACCATTCTAGGGGTCACCGGAGCGACCCCTAGCTATTCGATGCGATCCCTTCGGGATCGGACGAGGCTACGAGCAACCCGACGTCTCACCGCAGGTGTCGCACTTCAGACACACTCCGTTTCGAACCATGGTGTAGCTGCCGCAGTTGGTGCAGGGGTCGGATTCGTAGCCTTTTAGGCGAGCTTGGCGGATCTTTTCTCCCTGACGGGCGACCGTGTCGTTGGGCTTCTCCAGCAAAGCAACCCCGTTCTTACCGTTCCCACTCACCAATCGATCGCTGAACGTTGGCGTCAACGTGGCCTGGGTGCGAATCAATGTATCCGTCGGACTACCGGTGGCTTCGGGATTGTCGCCGAAGGGCAGGGCGTCTTGCAGCGGAGCGGCGTAGCCGACGCTGGTGTGATCCTGCTGGGCGCGACCCGGGATGGGGCCATCGAAGTCGTCGTCTTCCACTTCTTCCTCATCGTAATCCGGCACCTGGTGCGGATTGCCGATGGTGTCGTTTCGCAGATCTTCCGGCTTAACCTGCACGAGGTCGGTGCGACCCAGGTAGCTGAGCGCGAGCTCGCGGAAGATGTAATCCACGATACTGGTGGACATCTTGATGTTGTCGTGACCGACCACCGAACCGTTCGGCTCGAACCGGGTGAAGGTGAACGCCTCCACGAACTCCTCTAGCGGAACGCCGTATTGCAAGCCTAGGCTGATCGCGATGGCGAAGCAGTTGACCAGGCTCCGGAACGCAGCGCCTTCGCGGTGCATATCGATGAAGATTTCACCCAGGGTGCCATCTTCAAATTCACCCGTTCGCAGGTAGATCTTGTGACCTCCCACGCGCGCCTTTTGCGTGTATCCACGTCGGCGGGCCGGCATCACGCGGCGTCGTGACAGGTAGCGATACACCAACTTGGTCGCCGCTTCCTGAACTTCATCGACCGTCTTTGCCACGGGCGCAGCCACGGTTTGGCTGACAGGAGCCACGACTTCCTCTTCCAGCGATGCTTCCAGAATCGCGGCGGCGGCATCGTCGCTACTAGCGTTCAGCGGCTGGCTGAGTTTGCTACCGTCGCGGTAGAGCGCGTTCGCCTTGATGCCAAGCTGCCAACTGAGCCAGTAGCTATCGGCCACATCGGCCACGGTGGCGTCGGCGGGCAGGTTGATGGTCTTACTGATGGCACCGCTAAGAAATGGCTGGGCGGCCGCCATCTGGCGGATGTGGCCATGAGCATGGATGTACCGGGTGCCCGTTTTGCCGCACTTGTTGGCGCAGTCGAAGATCGGCAGGTGCTCGGACTTGAGGGCCGGAGCGCCTTCCACCGTCATCGTGCCGCAAACGTAGTCGTTCGCCGCATCAATTTCTGCCTTGCTGAAGCCAAGGGCACCGAGGAAACTGAATGTCCAATCGTTCAGCTGCTCTTCGGTGAATCCCAGCGTTTTGGTGCAGAATTCATCGCCTAAGCTGAACTTATTGAATGCGAAACCAATCTCAAACGCGCTGCCAAGCTGCGCTTCCACCGCCGTGATCTGAGCATCGCCAAATCCCTTGGCCCGCAAGGTTTGGTGATTGATGTGCGGCGCACCCTTCAGGGTCTTGTGACCGGTGGCGTAATTGATGATGGCCTCGATCTGCTTCTCCGAATATCCCAAGTTGCGCAGCGCGGGCGGGATGGATTGATTGATGATCTTAAAGTAACCGCCGCCGCTCAGCTTCTTGAACTTCACCAAAGCAAAGTCCGGCTCGATGCCGGTGGTGTCGCAGTCCATGATCAGACCGATGGTGCCGGTCGGCGCGAGAACGGTGACCTGCGCATTGCGGAAGCCGTGCTTCTCGCCCAGCGAGAGCGCATCGTCCCAAACCTGACGGGCGTGGGTCAGCATCTCGGCGGGAGCAAGGTCGGGATTGATGCCGACCGGGAGCACGCTAAGTCCCTCGTAGTCGGCGTCGGGAGCATTGTAAGCCGCTCGGCGGTGGTTACGAATAACCCGGAGCATGCTGT
>CANFJD010000124.1 GCA_947447315.1 Fimbriimonadaceae bacterium | reverse complement strand
GTCACGAGCCCGTCGCTGCTCGATCAGATCGAGAAGTTCCAGGCAAAGACTGGAGCGAAGTGGTTCACCCACGAGCCGGTTAGCCGAGCGAATATCTACGAGGGCACTCGTGCGGCATACAATCGACCTCTGGAGCCGGTTTATGACTTCACCGGAGCCGATATTGTGGTTGCCTTGGATGCGGACGTTTTAGCGGCGGAGGAAACCCCTGGAAACCTGCGCTACGCTCGAGATTTCGCCAGCCGCCGGCATGTCGTTGGCACGAAGGGCGAAATGAGCCGCGTTTACGCTTTTGAGCCAACGCCCAGCCTCACCGGATTGATGGCGGACCACCGGTATCCGGTCAAGTTCTCCAACGTGGCTGCGGTTGCACTGGAGCTGGCCCAACGTCTTGGCATAGCCGTTGCGTCTGCGCCGGCGTCCGGCGTGGCACCGAAGGACTTGGACGCGATTGTTGAAGACCTGAAGGCTGCTGGGCCCGGACGCACGATCATCGTGGCCGGTCCTCGTCAATCGCCGGAAGTGCACGCCGTCGTTCATGCCATGAACGCTCGGCTCCAAAATGTTGGAAATACCGTCAAGTTCACCGAGCCGGTTGATTTCGGAGTCACCAAGTCAAACGGAGATCTCAAGTCGCTTACGACCGCGATCGGTCAGGGATCCGTTGACTTCCTCGTCATCGTGGGTGGAAACCCGGTCTTCGATGCTCCCGCTGATCTGAAGTTTGGTGAAGCACTGGGCAAGGTGAAGCACTCGGTCTACCTTTCTCGAGAAACAAATGAGACGGGCGAAAATGTCGAGTGGGAGCTGCCCCTTACGCACCCGTTGGAAGAGTGGGGAGACGCCCGCGCCTTTGATGGCACGGTCAGTCTCGCGCAGCCACTCATCGCCCCGCTTTTCGAAGGTCGAACTGCCGCACAGATTCTCAGCGGAATGCTGGGCAAGCCGATCGCTGCTTACGACCTGGTGAAGGGTTACTGGCAGAAGACAGGTCTGCCCGGTGCCTCCTTCGAGTCGGCATGGCGAGATTTTGTCCACGACGGCGTGCTGAAAAACTCGGCGCTTCCCACGATAAATCTCTCGGCCACGACTCCAACCGTTCCTGGCGACTTGGCTTCGGTTGCCGGCCAGAAGGAATTGATCATCAAAGCCGATCCGACCATTTACGATGGTCGCTACGCTAACAATGGCTGGCTACAAGAATTGCCTAAGCCAATCACCAAGCTGACGTGGGATAACTGCGTACAGCTATCAATCAATACGGCGAAGCAACTTGGAGTTAATAACGACGATATCGTGACGTTGGAAGCCAATGGCGCAACGGTCGAAGGTATTGTCTTCGTCCAACCTGGCCAAGCCGACGATACGGTCGTTGTGACGCTCGGCTACGGTCGAACGCGGGGTGGCACGGTCGCCACCGTCACCGGTGATAACGGTGGCGGCTTTAATGTCTATCCGTTCCGGTCATCTAGCAACCTTTGGCTCGTGCCGAATCCGGAAATCAAGTTGAAGGCTTCCGGCGCGGGTGTTCTCGCCTCTACCCAAGGCCACAATCCGCTGGGAGGCGATTCCATCGACGACGAACGCGACATCGTCCGCGAGACTCGTCTGGACCTCTTCAATGAAGATAACAGCGAAGTAGTCCCGTGGTTTGCCATGCCGGAAGAGGAGATTAAAGAGAATAACCTCTACGTCGAGGAAGTTTTCGAATGGAACGGCAACAAGTGGGGCATGACCATCGACCTCAACACCTGCATCGGCTGTAACGCCTGTGTGACGGCGTGTCAGAGCGAGAACAATATCCCGGTCGTCGGAAAGATTCAGGTTAAGCGAAATCGCGAAATGCACTGGATCCGCATCGACCGCTACTACAGCGGCGAGGCCGAAAATCCAAACGTCACCTGGCAGCCGGTTGCCTGCGTGCAGTGCGAACGCGCTCCCTGTGAGCCAGTTTGTCCGGTCGCCGCGACCGTTCACAGCCACGAGGGCCTCAACCAGATGGTTTACAACCGATGCGTTGGCACCCGATACTGCAGCAACAACTGTCCGTTTAAGGTTCGCCGGTTCAACTACCTCAACTACAGCGACAACCAGCCGAATTTCAGCAATGTCGTGTGGGAAAAGAAGGAGATTCCGGGACCGATCCATACGCCGAAAACCGACGGCATCGCGCTCTTCAAGATGGTCAACAATCCGAACGTAACGGTTCGTGGTCGCGGCATCATGGAGAAGTGCACCTACTGCGTGCAACGCATCAACGATGCCCGTAAGGAAGCCAAGAAGGGCGGCAACGACATCAAGGATGGCGATATCGTCACCGCCTGCCAGCAAGCATGTCCAACCCAAGCGATCGTATTTGGCGACCTTGCTGACAAGAACAGTCGAGTCAGCAAGTTGCATAACGATCCCCGCGCATGGTTGCTGTTGGCGGAGCTTGGTGTGAAGCCTCGCACCGCTCACCTTGCCAAGCTGCGAAACCCCAATCCAACGATTTCTCCCATCACGGAAGAAATGCGACAATCGCCCCGGCGAAAGAAGCACGAAGGACATTCCACAGAACACGGTTCCGAAATGAAGAGTGAAGAATCTCACGCGACGCCCGAGGGAAGCGAGGTGACCGGTGGCTAAAGCCGTTCCCCTAAACGACGTCCTCATTACCGGCGATTACAATTACGAGCAGGTTGAGGAGGCGATCGGTCGCCTTATCCTGCAACCGAAATTGCATAAGACCGCGTGGTGGTTGTTCCTCCTCGGAGGTCTTGGTGGCGCCGGCATGATGGCGGTCTCCATCTGCTGGTTGCTGTACCAAGGTATCGGCATCTGGGGCAACAACGTCCCCGTTGCTTGGGCCTTCGATATCGTTAACTTCGTTTGGTGGATCGGTATCGGTCACGCCGGAACCCTCATCTCAGCGATTCTCTTGCTGCTCAAACAGCAGTGGCGAAACTCGATCAACCGATTCGCGGAAGCGATGACCATCTTCGCGGTTATGTGCGCGGGACTCTATCCACTCCTGCACACCGGCCGACCTTGGGTCGCGCTCTTCTGGCTGTTCCCCTATCCCAACATCATGGGAATGATGCCGCAGTTCCGCTCGGCATTGGAATGGGACGTTTTCGCCGTTTCGACTTACTTCACGATCTCGTTGGTTTTCTGGTTCATGGGGCTTATTCCGGACTTCGCATCGCTGCGAGACCGGGCCACGAACAAACTTGGCAAAATTGCCTACGGCATTCTCTCGCTCGGATGGCGAGGATCGAATCAGCACTGGCACCGATACGAGCAAGCGAACCTGCTTCTCGCCGGACTTTCCACGCCGTTGGTTCTCTCGGTACATACGATCGTTAGCTACGACTTTGCGATTTCGCAGGTACCGGGCTGGAACGTCACCGTCTTCCCGCCGTACTTCGTCGCGGGCGCCGTCTTCGCCGGTTTCGCAATGGTAATGAACTTCCTCATTCCCGTTCGCGCCTACTACGGCCTGAAGGACCTCGTCACCATGCGTCACATCGACTGGATGTGTAAAGTGCTGCTGGCGACCGGCCTGATCGTTTTTTACGGCTATATCCTGGAAGTCTTTTACGCCCTGTATTCCGGCAACGTATACGAAATGCGGTTGCTTGATCAGCGACTCCACGGCTACTACGCGTGGAGCTATTGGGCGCTAATCTTCTGTAACGGTATCGTCCCCCAACTGTTCTGGATCCCTCGCATGAGAAAGAACCTCGTTGTGGTGTGGCTCGTCAGCTTGGTGGTTGGCGTGGGCATGTGGCTGGAGCGATTCGTCATCATCCCGCTCTCGCTCACCAATAACTACCTGCCGAGCTCTAACAAGCCGTACTACCCAACATTCTGGGACTTCGCCATGTTCTTCGGCACCATTGGCTTCTTTACGATGCTGATGATGCTCTTCCTGCGGTTCTTGCCTGCGATCAACATCTTCGAAATGAAGGATCTCGTGCATAGAATTCATCGCGGAACCAGCAAAATTGAGCCGACCGTCGCCAACCAAAATCAGGGAGCCGAACCGGTCGCAGTAGGAGCGGATCGATGAGCGCCACCCACACTTCCTCCAACATGAACGCCTACGGGCCCAATCTGGGCACCGGAACCTGGGCCGTCGTCGCTGAATTTGATTCCCCCGAAAAGCTCGTGTCGGCCGCCGAGGCCGCACGTCGCGCGGGGTTCAAGAAGATGGATGCGTACTCCCCGTTCCCAATCCACGGCCTCAGCGATGCAATCGGATTCCGCGACATGAAAGTTCCGTTCTCCGTCTTCGCGGGTGGACTAACGGGTGGAGCGTTTGGTTACGGTTTGCAATTCTACGTTCACGTACTGGACTATCCCATGAACGTGGGTGGAAAGCCGCTTGTTTCGCTTCCCAGCATGATCCCAATCACCTACGAGTGCACGATCTTGTTCGCCGGATTGACGGCATTCTTTAGCATGCTGGCCTACAACCGATTGCCGAAGCCGTACCACTCCATCTTTAACACGCCAGGATTCGAACGAGCCACTCAGGATCGATTCTTCTTGGCCATTGAGAAGGAGGATCCGCAGTTTGATCCCGAGAAGACAGCCCAATTCCTTCGAGAATTGGATGCGCTGAACGTGTCGGAGGTGGAAGCGTGAAAAAACTGATCTGGCTGATGGCATCCGGTGTCCTGCTTGCCGGTTGTCACACCGATATGTGGCGACAGCCGAAGGGTGAACCGCTCGGTGAGAACGAATTCTTCCCGGATGGTCAAATGTCGCGACCGCTGTTGTCGGGCACCATCGCCCGCGGTCACGAGCGACAGGATGAGGCGTACTACACTGGCGTTAGCAATGGCAAATGGGTAGACCAACTTCCGATGCCGCTCACCAAGCAACTGCTTAAGCGCGGACAGGAACGGTACACCGTCTACTGCACGCCTTGCCACGGTGAACTCGGAAATGGTCAGGGCATGATCGCTGTCCGCGGATTCAAGATCAAGCGCCCGGTGGGTAACTACCATACCGACCGACTGCGAAATATGCCGCTCGGTCACTTCTACGATGTCATCACCAATGGCTACGGAACCATGTACAGCTACGCAAGCCGTATCGTTCCGGAAGATCGATGGGCCATCGTCGCCTATATCCGAGCCCTGCAGCTTTCGCAGAATGCGTCACCAACAGACGCCGATTCGCAGGCACTGCAAGACAGTTTGAACCCCAAAACCGAGCCAAAGTCCGGTGAAGGAGAAGCCCACTAAATGGCCCACGAAGAAACCTTAGAAACTCGAACGGCTCCGTCGGCCGACTTCAGCAAACTCACCTATCCTTTCGGACTGGTAGGAGTGGTGCTGGTTGGTGTTTGCCTGGCCATGATGTTTAATCCGGCCACTCAGCACCAGTGGATGGGAAGTTTCCTCTACGGTTGGGCTTTCTGGCTCTCCGTTTCGCTTGGCGCGATGGGCCTAACCTTGCTCCACCACACCGTACGCGGTCAGTGGACCTTGTCCATCCTTCGCTTTTTGGAAGGAATGGCAAGTTGGCAGAACTTCGTTGCGCTCACTGTGCTCTTCGTGCCGTTCTTGCTAAACCCCGTGGTCCTGTACGAATGGGCCGATCATAACGTGGTTGCTAATGATCCGGTTCTGATGCGTAAAGAATGGTTCCTGCACCAACCGGCTTGGCAGATTCGAATCGTGTTCGTTTTGCTGAGTTTCGCGGTCATGGCCTGGGGATTCCGCAACTCGGCGATGCGTCAAGAAAAGTCGCACGACTTCAAACTCGAATCCGGTCGCTCCTCCTGGGGCGCCGCCTCACTGGTCTACTTCTTCCTCGCCTCCACGCTCCTGTGGACCGACGTAGGAATGAGCCTGGAGCCGCACTGGTCGAGCACCATGTACGGTCCGTGGCAGTTGGTTGCCGGTGCCGGAGCCGCACTGTCACTCGGAATCACGCTTCTCTGCATCAATGCGAAGAACAAGCCGTTCACTGACATCATCACGAAGGATCTCACTCGAGACATCGGCAATATGATGTTCGCGTTCACCATGCTGTGGGGCTACACCACCGTTTCGCAGTTCCTCATCATCTGGAACGGCAACCTTCCAGAATTCACCAGCTACTTCGCTCGACGATCCAGTGCGGTTCACCCGGCTGGCATGGAAGCGAACCACTGGGGTGCTCTCGGGTTGCTGCTGATCCTCGGTCGGTTCTTCATCCCGTTCTTCGTGCTGTTGGCGCCCCGCGTCAAGGCTAAACCAGAACGACTGATGAAGATCACCGGCTTCATCTTCGTGATCCACATGTTCGACATCCTCATGCTCATCGTGCCGTCCCTCGCGGACCGCGTAAAGCAGGGACCAGTCAATCCCGCCGCTAATCTCACCGATATCATCGGACTGTTGGCCGTCGGCAGCATCTGGATCGCTCTCTTCTCCCTCAAGACCCAAAAGGCAACCTTGCTTCCGGGTTACGATCACCGACTGCAGGAGGCAAAGGCTCATGTCCACTAACCATCACAAGCGCGAAGACCCATTGGTCGAAATGGGCTATGAAATTCGTGATGTCGACCTACCGAAGCTGAAACGATCGGTCGTCATCTTCTTCGGATTCGCTGCGTTCAGTGCCGTTTTAGGTGCGTTCTTCCTGAACATCATCGATCCGAACTATTTCAAGGGTGAATCGGGCTATCAGAATCCGCCCAAGCGCGTTCCGCAAGATCCGTATCCGCGGTTGCAAACCAACGCAACGGCCAAGACTGACCTGATGGTCATGCGCCAGAAAGATGAGGGACATCTGAGCGGTACGGGCTACCTAAACCCGGACCGAACGAAGGTGTACATTCCGATCGATCGCGCCATCGATCTTCTTGCCGAACGTGGAATCAGTAAGGTGAATCCGGTGGAAGCTAAGTCCAAGGGCACGGTCGACGATAAGATCAATATCACCACTGGCGAATCTGCCGAGGCAGCCCTTGCCCGGATGAATGAGCAAGAATCAGCCGCTGTTAAGAAGTACGGTGAAATGGGTAATGGTGCCGCGCCAACCGGAGGCGGTAACTAGCATGTTCGTCCGCTCGATTGGTCTGGGGGGACTCTTGGCTGCCGGCTTGCTCGGTGGAGGGACCGCCTATGCCCAATTGAGTGCAAATACGCCGGAGACTGCGGCAAGTCTCACTCAGCAACTCGGCATTGAACAGAAGATCGGAAGCAAGGTAGTTACGAATCTGCCGTTCAAAGATGAGAAAGGAAAAACCGTTACCTTAGACATCTATCTTGGCGAACGACCTTTGATGGTGGTTCCGATTGAGCTGGGTTTTGAAGGAAGCGCGGGCCTGGTGGATGATTCCATCATGAAAGTCCTGAGCAAGTCCGGCCGACAAAACAAGATGCTTCTGGGCCGAGACTTCGATCTCGTGTTGCTCAGCATCGATCCGAAGGAAATCCCTGAACTCGCGCTCGCAGAAAAGCGAAAGCTCAGCGAGAACATCGACGCACCGACTTATTACAATCCGTTGCGCGGTCTGGAACCGAAGCGACCGCCGAGCCAGCCCGGCCTGGAAAAGGGACTGCACGTCCTCACCGGTACGCGAGAATCCATCGTCGGTACGACCGATTCTTTGGGATTCAAGTTCAAATACTCTCCCACCGATGGCGTTTTGGCCAGTCCGCTGGGAGCTGTGTATGTCAGTCCGCAGGGACAAGTCACCGGCTACTCGATCGGTCGAGAAATCGTCACCAAATATGCCGAGTCGAATTTGGCTGATGCGGCCGCAAACCGGCCGAGCCCGCTTGCTGACGAAGCCCAAAAGTTTGCGCTTTATAAGCCATCCCAGGCGGCGCTTAAAAATCGCCCGATTATCGAAAACATTATCAAGATTACGGGTTGGTCAACGTTGATCGCCCTGATCGCTTCCATCTCCTATCTCAGCTTTAAGTACCGAACGCCAGCTATTCCCGATGCTGTCGATTCCTCGTCCAACCCC
>CANFJD010000123.1 GCA_947447315.1 Fimbriimonadaceae bacterium | reverse complement strand
TTGATCACGATAATTTGTCGGCTGACTCTTTCCAGTAGCTCTCAATCGACCGTCTGACCGGAATTACACCGGCCCATGCCAGTGCGATAAATCCGAACATTGGCAGGAAATACAGCCAGTTTTCTCGAGGGATGAATTGGGTCATCGCGAAGGTAATTCCGGTGACAGCGATGGCGGCGACTCCGGCGTGTACCCAATAGGGACGTTTGGTCTGTTCCGCGACGATAAACAGCAGGCAAAAGATGCCCGCCAGTAGCAAGTTTTCACCGACCGCGAAGACATTGCGGTACCACCATCCTGCCGCGAGCATGGGTGAGAATGCCAGCTCTACAGAAATGATCGAGGCGGCAAAGGTTATCCCGATTTGTCGAATAAGGGTTTGACTACTTTTCATCGGGCTTGCTAAAGATTGACGTCCACGTCATCAGCTGACAAATTTCGGAATTAGGACCAGTGCTTACACAAGTGCGGTGTTGGGTACGGCGGACGCTGCCGTCCTCCCGGGCGGTCAGTAAAACATCTGGCATGGCGTAGGATAGTTGCCGAAAATTTGGCGGATCATCATCGAACCGGGGCGGCACCTCGCCTTCGAAACGCTTGGGGACCCGGCGGGAGAAGATAAAGTTTATCAGCAGTAGTCGGTTACCGATATCTGAAAATTCCCGTTGCCAATCGGCTTGGCCACGGAAGCGGCTGACCAAGCGAACATATCCCCATGATCCCAGTCTTGGTTCAGTTTCTTTAAGTTTGCAGTTTGGATTCCAGGGGTCATAGGGGGCGCAGGGCTGCAACTGTTTCACCACGTTCAGACTTGTGGAGTAGTCGATCGGGTAATCGCCGTTGTCTTCGGCATAGAGACGGAGTGCTACGACACCCTGCCGCATCTTAACGACTTGCTCGGCTTGCTGGCCGGAAGCTTTGGCGGCAGCAATGATTGGCAGGCTGATGGCGGCTAAAACTGAGATAATTGCCAGAGCCGTTAATAGTTCGATTACGGTGAAGGCGCGGCGCGATAGATTGGCAGACGTCATTGAATTTGCTCCCAAAGCTTAGGATCGAACCCTCGTGATCGGAGGCGAGCGGTGGTATCGTTTACTCGGAAAAGGCTCGGCGTTGGTAATGGATGTTCCTTTTGATTCCAGCACGGATCATTTTGACCTTCGCCACGGCATGGAGATAAAACAACCCATTGGGGCCGATTTTGGCGAATAAATTCCTTCGCCTGAGTACATGCGGGACAATCTGGTTGTGTAACGACAACGATTACTTCCGGGGGGAAGGGAGACCCGTTGGATTCCGGTATTTGGGGAGGGATGGGAAAAATTTCGCCAATCTTGAACTCGGTCTTAGTGTCAGTGCTAACAGCATAACGGCCAGCTATCGCCGATCCAGCCGTAATCATTACAAAGACTGCGAGTCCCGCGGTGATCGGCCAAAGGGAACGGGCGGTGAACCAGTTGGGGCGATCACTTTCGAACAGGTTTGTAGAAAAGACAAAGGTGGCGACGAGGCAGGCGGCACACAGTTGTGGCCAAACGACCAGTAGGACGGATTGTCCGATGAGGCCAATCAGAGCCAGCCAAACTGTGACATTTTTCTTGGGCAGCCATCGATTCCAATCCATCAGAACACCAAATATCAGGATAAGGGCCATCAGGTTAGTGGCTAGGGTGGCGGAGTTGGAGGTTGCATCGGTGCAAAGCGAGCAAGGACCTACCAATTTCGCTTGCAATCCTACGATCGCGATTGGCGCTAGGTAGGTGCCTACCAAACCAATCTTCCGCGATTCTTGGGAGGCCAGCGCAACTATTGCGGCGGACGCGATACCAGCGAATATGCCGGTGGAATTTGAGGAATTAAGAACATATCCGAGCACGCCAGCGACTACGAACGCTATGGACGCAAGGATAAATTGAGGCTTCATTGCTTCAGCAGTTATTGAAGTATGAGTTGAAGACGTGGCAAAAATGCCAATTGGTTCGCAAGAACACAAGCCGGGCTAGAGTTTACCCCCTAGCCTGGGAGGCTGTCTGAGCCTTGGTAAAGGTCATCCAGGCTTAGCTCAAGCTCTACGGATTCGATGGATGCGATCTGCCCGGCGTGATACACCATCACTCGCCAACCGTCGGCGTCGCGACGATAGACCTGAACGCGGGGCATGGTGGTTTCTACAAAGATGATTTCCCTCAGGCTTGGGATTTCCGCGTAGGCGTCAAACTTGGTGGTTCGGTCGTAATTTTCCGTGCTCGGTGACAGAACTTCTACAACCGCGAGCGGATTAACCAAACAGTCATCTTCGAATTCCGGTTTACATGCGTAGGTTGCGTCCGGATAGAAAAAATTGCCACGGGGGGTCTTCACTTTTACGTCGCTATTGAAGGCGTAACATCCACGAGGTCTTAGAATCGCGTGGCCGAGCGAATAGGCTTGACCCGAAATATGACCGTGGCGTGGACTGCCGCCCCCCATGGCTAGCACCTGACCATCCACCAATTCACTTTTCTCTGTGGCAATAGCTTCCTTTGCCAGATATTCGGCCGGCGAGACCGGACTAAGAATCGGAGGCGTGCTCACTATTACGTATATGTTACGACAGGATTTGAGGTGACCGGCAAAAGAAGTCCGCAACCGGGTCCGGACGAATGAATCGGCAATAAATGGCCGCGGCACCTTGCGGATCGTCGTTGCTGGGGGTAAACTGCCAGATTGTCGAAAACCCCTCCCATGCGGTTGGGTGAGACCGAAGTTGGGCGACGGGTCGCCCTCCTCCATCCACTAATTGGGATAAATAAAAGAAATAACAAATGGCACGAGCTAAGTTTGAGAGAAAGAAGCCACACGTCAATATCGGCACCATCGGGCACGTTGACCACGGCAAGACGACACTAACCGCCGCGATCACCGGCGTCCTGGCCGAGAAGGGCCTGGCGATTAAGCGCGGATACGCGGACATCGACTCCGCGCCCGAAGAAAAGGCCCGTGGTATCACGATCAACATCTCGCACCAGGAGTACGAGACCGATACGCGCCACTACGCCCACGTTGACTGTCCGGGACACGCCGACTTTATCAAGAACATGATCACCGGCGCCGCTCAGATGGACGGCGCGATTCTGGTTGTGGCTGGTACCGACGGTCCGATGCAGCAGACCCGCGAGCACATCCTTTTGGCTCGCCAGGTCGGTGTTCCTCACATCGTCGTGTTCATCAACAAGGTGGACGCGGTTGATGACGAAGAGCTGATCGAGCTCGTCGAAATGGAAATCCGAGAACTGCTTAGCAAGTACGGTTTCGATGGTGACAACGCACCGATCATCAAGGGTTCGGCTCGAAAGGCGCTGGACCAGGTTGAATCGGGCAAGGTGGACATGGACGACAAGTACGTCAAAGCCATCTTGGAACTGATGGCTTCGGTGGACAGCTACATCCCGACGCCAGAGCGCGATAAGGACAAGCCGTTCCTCACCGCCGTTGAAGACGTATTCACGATCACGGGTCGTGGTACGGTTGCCACCGGTCGTGTGGAGCGCGGTCAGCTGAAGGCGATGGAAGAAGTTGAGATCGTTGGTCTCAGCGAAGCTCCTCGAAAGACGATCTGTACCGGTATCGAAATGTTCCGAAAGTCTCTGGACTACTGCGAAGCGGGCGACAACGTCGGCCTTCTGCTCCGCGGCGTTGGTCGCGACGACATCGAGCGAGGCCAGGTTATCTGTAAGCCGGGCTCGATCAAGCCGCACACCAAGTTCAAGGGTGAGGTTTACGTTCTGTCGAAGGAAGAAGGCGGCCGACACACGCCGTTCGTGTCGGGCTACCGACCGCAGTTCTTCTTCCGCACCACGGACGTTACCGGAACGCTGGAACTGCCGGAAGGCGTGGAAATGGTTATGCCCGGTGACAACATCACCATGACCATCGAGC
The DNA here is from genome assembly GCA_947447315.1 of Fimbriimonadaceae bacterium. Lineage (GTDB taxonomy): Bacteria > Armatimonadota > Fimbriimonadia > Fimbriimonadales > Fimbriimonadaceae > Fimbriimonas. The sequence continues at coordinate 4,084 of CANFJD010000123.1, read as the reverse complement.
TGATCAGCACCATTGCTATCGAGCAGGGCTCCAAGTTCTCCATCCGTGAGGGTGGTCGAACGGTTGGTGCCGGCACCATCACCGAAATCATTGCCTAAGCGGTAAGGCTGAAACCCCTGTCCTGTATTGGGACAGGGGTTTTTTTGTGCTAAATTTAGTCTATGGGAAGATTTAGGACCTTTGGCCTAGCTAATTAGCTGTCACATTTTTTGGTGTTAAAATGCTTTCGTGGAAAAAAAGCATTTTCCGTAGTAGCGTTTATTGTGTTCGTGGTCACAGCGGCAGCTCAGTCCATGGCTCTTTGTACCGGGGAACCGACAGATGATCCTTGGGAAGAGAACATCTGCCGAGATCATAATGACGTTAATGGAGGGAATTGGTGCAATGTGGTATTCCATGACTGCAGACGTTCGAGGAATGTAGTCCGTACGGAATGGGCAAATGGCGTTAGCTTCACTTGTGAGGGATGGCGAGATACTGGCTGTTGCGCAAGCGTCAATGCTACTTCCTATCCGGCATGTCCAACGAACACGTGCAGCCCACCTCCTCAAAATTGATGCGCAAGTTCGGGTTTACGCTTGTTGAGTTGCTTGTCGTCACGGCAATTGTCGCAATTTTATTAGCGATTGCGGTGCCGGTCTTCGTCATGGCAAAGAAGGAAGCGTTTAAAGCGGAGGATATTTCGCATCTTCGTCAACTTGGGGTATCCCGGGAGCTGTACATGGGCGATTATGATGCCGAACCATGGCTAGGGATTGTTTCGTTAGTCATTGGTGGGTACTCGTCGGCTAGAATTTGCGGAAGTCAACTAGATAGTTTTGCACCTGGTTATGCGAACATTGTAAGGCCAAATATCAAGCGTCGACGTCCGCCAAGGGAGATTCCAGTTTCTCCTTACCGGGTGAGCTACCTAAGCCGAGAAGACTTAGGCGTTAAAACTTCGGGAGATCGAAATGTTGGCTGGTTGGTAGCACTTCATTCTTATCCTGGGAGACCGTCTTCCAGAGGGGCCGGGATCACTCAGCTCGCTGGCCGGATTTCCAGGCTAACCTTAGACGGGGGAGTTATTGAACGAGATATCTTTTCCTATCATGTCGTTTTGCCAAATGGTCGTGAATATACTGGGCTGAAGCTTAATAGCTTGTTTCAGGATGGAGAATGGAAGATTCCACAGTTCTAATTCGATTTCGACATCCACTTAGAACTCGAACAGTACAGTTCTTTTCCGTGGCGGTATTTGGCTGGATGGTCGCTGTTGTCGCATCGGTTGCTCGGATAGTTCGTCCCGAATTTGCTTCTAATTTTCTCACCTCACCAGATATATGGATTATTGCTTTGTGCTTCTCACTTATAACATTCTTCTTACAAAAGAGAATGCTTGCTCAAGATTGTTTGCCTAGATTGACGGCGGTCGTAGGTGTGCTATTTTGGATCTTGCCGACGCTAATTTCCATAGCTTGGGCTGTGCAAGGACCATCGTTCTCACTACTGGCGTATTTGCGTAATACGGTTTGCTTTGGAGCAATGATTTTCCTCAATGGCTGGATGGCAACGTGGTTCGCGGTGCTAAGTGATGGTTATTCTTTTCGTTCGCTAAAAGTAATAAAGTAGCCTCACTGGATCAGAATTTAGTCGGCGGATAAAACACTGCCCGAATTGTGTGTGATACTTAGGCATCAAAGAGGCGAATGTTTGAGGAATGACCAGCAATGATGTTCAGGGTTGCCCTCTTTGTGCCCATTATCATCGCTCTCGGGCTAAAGTACGGCGATTTGGTGCTTCGAGAGGCTTTGATTGGCGCGGGCATTTGGCTAGCGTGTTTGGTGCTGGGAAGTTATCGGATTGAGCTAGGATTTGTGGGCGGGATGGTGATGATAGGTACCGGAATGTGGCTGTTCATCAAGGCATTCGGCGGCAATTTTCCCACCATGCGGCCACCTCGTCATTGGTGAAGGATCGCTGATTTCAGGTTACCGCCCGTGGGGTAAAATACGACGTTCGCGAGGTTGCGTCTCCCGGCCGGGGGGCGGTTTTTGCGAGCCAAGGTTATTAACATGGCAGAAATCAAAGTACGTATTCGGCTGCGGGCATTCGATCACCGCACCATCGATCAATCGGCAGAGAAGATTGTCGAGACGGCAAAGCGCACGGGCGCCCGAGTCAAGGGTCCGGTTCCGCTACCGACTCACCTCCGCCGCTTCTGCGTTATTCGAGGTCCGCACATCGACAAGGAGTCGATGGAGCACTTCGAACTGCGAACCCACAACCGTCTCATCGATATCCTCGAGCCCACCAACAAGACGATCGACGCCCTGATGCGCCTCGATCTGCCCAGCGGCGTCGACATCGAAATCAAGAGCGCGTAATTTCCTAAAACAAAGGCCCCCGTTGCATGGCAGCGGGGGCCTTTTTGCATGTGGCGCTTCCGCAGATTTGGACGGTAAAAAGTCCGTCCTGGCGCGCCATCCGGGGTGGCGCTTAGCGTTGGTTTATAATCTGAGGTTTGTTGGCGGCATCGCGGCAAGTCTTGCGAAGAAAGGACAGTATTAACAAGTGCTTAATGGATTCGTGTGATATCATTACCAGCGGCTTCTTATCGTAAAGACCACGAAGTCCGGAGGAATCGCTAGTTCATGCTTTCACTTTTACTTGGTCTTCCTGCAGCGTCGGTTTCGCTTCCACCGTTGATTACCACGGTGGAGACGATCGAGGAATTTAACAAGGATTCGAACCGACCGAAACAATTTGATGGTCAGGCGAGTGCCGCATACTTCACGAAGCTTAAGTACGAGCGTATTGAGACGGAGCGAAACGGGAAGCAGACGGTCTTCTTCTTTTCTCCAGGAATCTATCCGAAAGTGCAGATGGCGAGAAGCCTGCAGTCAATATCGGCGATTGCCAGCGGAATAAATTCGGACGGCACACTTTCCGCCGAAGCGACGGCAGTGGCGCTGGATCCTTTTCAGAGGGCCTTTAATGTGTCCCAGGATGGGAATCCGAAAGTCGGAATTGGAGTTCTTTCCGAAGCGACGGTTACCGATGGAAATCGGTCGATTACGATTCCGTTTCAGACGTCATTATCCAAGAAGGCTCAACAAGATTTGTTGGATAATCCGGCGCAACAAACTACAGGCAACGGAGGAACCGGTGGAGTGAGTAAAGACCAGCCCGCTCCCGGATCGCCGCTCGGCTTTATTCTGCCTCGTCCGCGGGAGTTTAAGCTCTCCGTTTACTCTGACCGATATTTTCCGCCCAGCGAGCGGTTTGGAAGTCTCGCTGAGGCGGGAGAGCTTTTGCAACGCGAGTACGAAAAGTATGAGGCTGAGCGCAGCGACATCCTTGCCCGACTTTTTGCGAGGCTAAAGGAGATTGGACTAGGCGATTCTCTTCTTGGTCTCCAAAATTCGACCGACCTTAGCAAGCAGCCGGCTGACGTGCGAAAAAAGCTCGGGGAACAAATTGTCAAGTCACGATTTGACTTGACGACGGATAGTGAGGCGGATACATTCCGTAGTCGGGCCAAAGTATTGTCATCAAATAACCTTTTGGTGCTTCAAGTCGCGTCGTCGTCATCCAAGCCGGGTGATCCTCATTGGCTTCAATTTGGAATTCCGGTTCCTTAGGCATGGCGGAATAGGGGAATCCGGGGGTCCTAACGCATTTCATTTGGCACCGGCGTCGAAGTACCTTCGGTTCAGTGCCCTGAGCAGATGCAAGACCGAGTAAAATCTGGAATGCGAGGGGCGCTGCATTCCAGGTTGGAACAGGCTCGCATAATAAAACCGCGCTCAATTTCTAACGGAGTTGAGAATGCCTACCCTTACGAAGCCTTTAAAGACCGACTTTCATGTCGCTGACCTTTCTCTGGCCGCTTTTGGCCGCCGAGAGATGACCATTGCCGAGGGCGAAATGCCCGCATTAATGGCGATTCGGCGCGAGTATGCGGATGCAAAGCCGCTGCAGGGAGCCCGGATTGCCGGCTCGTTGCACATGACCATCCAGACCGCGGTGCTCATCGAGACCCTTGTCGCGCTGGGAGCCGATGTCCGATGGGCGAGCTGCAACATCTTTAGTACCCAAGACC
>CANFJD010000122.1 GCA_947447315.1 Fimbriimonadaceae bacterium | reverse complement strand
GATTGGACCCTCTCAAGCCAAATCCAGAGCACTCAACCGCCGAGAATTTTCTCTATTTGATGACAGGGACTACTCCGATTCCCAAGACGGTGCAAGTTTTGGATGCGAGCCTGACCCTGTACGCCGAGCACGGATTTAATGCTTCCACCTTCGCTAACCGGGTGACGGTGAGTACTCTCAGCGATCTCTACAGCGGTGTGGTGACGGGCATTGGAACCCTTCGCGGCCCCCTCCACGGAGGTGCCAATGAGGAAGCGATGAGGATGATCTTGGAGATCGGCGAGCCGGAAAATGCTCAAGCCTGGATTGATGACGCTTTGGCGACCAAGAAAAAGATCATGGGATTCGGTCACCGAGAATATAAGAAGGGCGATAGTCGCGCATTTTATATGTCGAAGGTAGCGAAAGAGCTAGGACAAGAATCTGGCATCACAAAATACGGCGAGATCGCAGACATTCTGGAAAGCACGATGCTGGAGCGGAAGAACATCTACCCGAACGTTGATTTTCCGGCGGCGTATGCGTACTATCTGCTGGACATTCCAATTGATCTTTACACTCCGATCTTCGTGACGGCCCGCGTGGCTGGTTATACGGCACATGCGATCGAGCAATTGGATAACAACCGTCTGATTCGACCGAAGGCGATTTTTGACGGAGCCAGCAATCTTCCGTACGTTCCGATTGAGCAGCGGTAATTCGCGCGATTGACCGAGCTTCGATATTAACGGGGCTCGGTTCGGAATGACCAGCGGCGAGAGACGTCACTTCCGTCGGATTTTTCTACGGATAGGTTCACGTCGTAGTCTTTGTTCGGCGTGAGCCGATCCAGCGGAATGATCACGACGCTTCGGGGTAGATGGTCGTCGTTCAGGGGAGACTTTATCAGGATCGGTACGGACCTACCGCCGGTGGTGACGGTTGCCTTCACATTCGTGACGGCCCCTCGGCTGAATCCCGAAAAATGGGCAACGATGGGGTAGCCAACATCGTCTCGACCGGTGCCGGTAAGGGGACTTGGTCTTTCGTGGTTCACCCAGTTAATCGGGATGTCGGATTGGCCGGGAGCCGGGGAAAGCACAACTCCAGCGCGTCCCGATGTCTCGAATGTCATCGCGATGCGTCCGCTGGCGTACCCTGCTCCGAACCCGCCAGCGTATGGATCCATGAAGGCAATCCGATGGTAGGGCGCGTCAAACGTCGCCCGGACGGATGGGGATATGCGGCGTGCATTATTGGTAACGGTTTCCGTGGCACCGCCGACAAAGCCGATTCGGTTCAGTCGTTCCGTCAGGGTTCGACCAAAGAACATGGGGTCACCAGCGGTCTGCTCGTGACCGCACTTATCGTTGAGCGCGAGGTAATCGGCGTGGCGGCCACTGACGTAGTTGAGAGTCGGATCGGGCTGGAGAGCGGGAAGGTTCAGCTCCGCTCGCATCGCGTTGACGGACCCCAGAATTTGAAGTTGCTCTGGCCCCGCCTCCGGTAGGTTGCCGATCGCAGTAGGAGCGATGTTGATTTCCCAACTGCGCTGCGCCCGGCTGTTTCCTACCGTAACATAGGCCTCGACTTTGTGCGGTCCGGGTGCGAGAGGACGGTCAGGGTGATAGGTGAGTTCACTCTCGTCGCGATTGAATTCCGCGGGGACGGGGTTGCCGTCCAGCGTCATGCCGAATCCATTGATGAAATTGTCGCCCGGATCGAGTTGCCACGCTATTTTAGGAGCCGATTGCTCAACGGCACCAACGGGACCGTAAGTAATGGTTGTCAGCACCACGGAGGGCTTATTTGCCGGGCACAATATTCCCGCCCCACAAATTGCGGCAGACAACCACACTTTTACGTGTCTCTTAGCCATAGACGAAAAATACGTGACCACTAAAGTGTTACAAAAATTAAAGAAGCCGCGCGATTTTACCACTACGGGCCTTTCTGTTTGATAACCACGATTTAGAACCAAATGACTGGGAACGTTGCGGTAGGGCTGATCCGTCCAATATGAGTAGGGCCGAATCCGGTGGCCCGCTTTCGCGCAATGAGCTCTTCATCGGCCACCCCGCCCCCATCAACGCTGGGTCAATACCAAATCATTCGGGAAATTGCGCGTTCCAACGACATCGTGTACGAGGCATATGACCCGTTCATGAATCGCCGAGTGGCGGTTAAGGAACTGGTCGTGCCGGGTGGATCCACGCCGGTTCAGAAAGAAGAGCGTATTCAGCGATTCAAGCGCGAGGCGCAAGCGGCCGGTGGCCTCAATCATCCAAACATCATGACGGTGTATTCGTTCGCCGAGGACCAAGGGCGTCCATTCATGGCGATGGAGTATTTGGATGGACACACCCTTCGCAACGAAATAGATACCAAAGGCTTCTTGTCGGTTGATCGCGGGGTCGAGATCGCACTTGCTCTCCTGGACGGACTCGATCACGCGCACAAAAAAGGCGTCATCCATCGTGATATCAAGCCGGACAACGTGCAGTTGCTGACGAGCGGAGAGATCAAGATCACTGACTTTGGGATTGCGCGTTTGACTTTTCAACCTAATTTGACCATCGATGGACAAGTCTTTGGCACTCCGAGCTACATGTCTCCCGAGCAGGTGGTGGGTAAAGAGATCGACGCCCGGAGTGACCTATTTAGCCTGGGAACGGTCTTGTACGAGATGCTCACGGGCGTCAAACCGTTTGCGGGCGATAGCGTAGTGACCATCACCTACGCAATCATGAATAAGGAGCCGAGCCAGGCCAGCCAGATTCCCTTCCGGTTGTGGCAGGTGATCCAGCGTTCATTGGAAAAGTCTCCGATGAGTCGGTACGCGACCGCCGGCGACATGGCGGCCGCGATTCGGGATGCGGTGCGTCCCGATGCCGATCCACCTGGCTACTCGACCTCAAATACGGCTTACACGGCGTCGAATATCCCGGCTCCGCCGGTGCAAAACTATAACCAGCCGGCCGCAGTGCCGGGATACACCCAGGCGGCTTACACGCAAACTCCTTACGGTCAAAATCCGTACGCGGCGAATCAGAACGTTCAGGGGGGATCGTATCAGTATCCGGGACCATCGGCCGGAAATGGACCGGTCAACCCGTTCGGCATGGGAAACCCGCTCCTCGGCGGAGCGCAGACACCGGCGGGTTACACACAGGCGCCGTACGGTATGCCACCTCCCGGCCCACTCCCGGTTTACTATCCACCCGCACCGCGCAAGCCTCTGCTCAATCCGCAGCAGTTGGAGTTTCTTAGACGACTGTTTATCACGATTCTCTTGGTCGGGACATTGTTTATGCTGGTGGCGGTAGGGGCGTCGGCGCTCACAGAAGCGGTCAAGCGATACAACGCCCAGCAACGGGACCAACAGATCCAGCGAGACGCGGTTTCAACCGATTCTCGAACCCCGCTTCCCGAGAGAATTGCGGCGCTTCAGCAGTACCGCGATAAGTTAGAGAGCGAAAGCGAACGTGAAAAAGTTTCGCGGGATATCGCTGTGTTATATCAGCAACTCGGACGACAATCACTCGATTCTCGTCAGGGACCCGAAGCGGAGAAATATTTCCAGACGGCTTCGGAACTAGATCCCCATAACCCAGCTTATTTCGCCAACTTAGCCTTGGTATACGAAGGTGAGGCCGCGAGTCAAAGCGATCCTGAGCAGAGAGCCCTGTTGCTTAAGCAGGCGGGCGACAACTGGGCACAGGCATCTGATAAGGAAACGGACATCGCCCAGCGCAAGACTTATTCGCAACAGGCGGCGCAGGATCTGTATCAGTATGCGGCGGAGTTGGCCAACCGGGGAGACGCGTCGCAAAGATCGGAGATTCGACAGGCGCTATATTCGGCCCGCGAGCGGGCAGATGTGTCATCCCAGCTGGCAAGTCAAATCCAGGCCCTTTTGTCTAGCGTGCGTTGAGCGGCGGGTACCCTTGACGGGAGGCACCACGGACTGGTGGAAACGGAGGTCGGAGCACGGATGCTCCCTCATTTTTCAGTCGATACTCTCGCCTCCAACTCCCAACGCAATTCTTATTCCATTTGTGTCCCGATCCGGTAGAAGAGCACAAAATTGGCGGGTACAACCTGACGCATGACCGTCTCTGAGGCACTGAACGCTCGTCGTGCAACTCCCTTTTTTGATTCCAGCCAAGAAATCTCGCTGGACGAAGTAAAAGCCCTGATCAATCAGGCATCACTTTCTCCGACCAGCATGAACTTGCAGCCGTACAACCTTTTGGTGGTGCACTCTGCCGAAGATAAGGCTCGTTTGGTGGGCGTCGCTTACAACCAGGCTAAGATCGCGGATGCGTCGGCAGCGGTGGTTGTAGTGGGGCTAACCAACGGGCACGAACTGCATGCGGAGAGGGTGGCGAATAACAACGTGGAACTCGGCTACATGACCGAGGATCGGAAGCAGGGGTGGATTGACCGCGCACGCGGTGGCTGGCCGACAGAACAAAAGCAGCGGGACGAGGCCTTTCGGGCCGGAAGCTTGTGGGCGATGTCCTTCATGCTCGTCGCCCAGGAAGCCGGTTGGGTTACGGCGCCGATGGGTGGTTATGTCGAAGAGGCGCTTCGGGCCGAATTTGGTTTGCCGGAGACCGCCGTGCCGGTTCTGATTATCGCGATCGGCAAGCCCGATTCGAGCCATGAACTTAAGGCGCGGGGAGAAAGGTTGCCCGCAGACGAAATCGCCCATATCGGTAACTGGTAAGCCGTTCGGCGCATACTTTGGCCGGCTGCACCCTTATAGGGCCGTCGTACGTCTACTATAAATGTGTCAGTGACGTTCTTGGTGGGGAGTCCACACCATTCTTGGCGAGAATGGTTGAAAGATCATCGCGGTGCGCGCGACATTCTGTGCCTTGACCCGGACGAGCCCGATTTGGGTTTTCCGGGCCGGCTTTCGATCATTCGCGATGGAAAGTCCATCTACACTCGATTCTTCGGCGGGCTCGACCCGCAGCGCGCCCCGCATATTCTGCTCGCGGCGTTGGCAGATGCGTTGCCGCTGCTCCAAGACAACTCGCTCATACTGGGCTTCAAGTATCGGCCCACGCCGATCCTAAGGCAATCGCTGCTCATGCTCGCCCAGCTATCGCGGCCTGAGCAGATTCTAGTTCCCGCCGGGCTGGAAATGAGTCGACACGGATTCCCGATCGGGCCGGAAGATGTGGAACTGCCCGCCGCGTTTCCCCCCATGGTTCATCACGCGCAGCGAAAGGCGCAGTGGTTAAAGCTAAACGAATCTACAGAGATGCATTCCATTTCGCTGCGGGATCTGCCTACCGAGGGAGTGCGGATTGGTAGTGGGGCAGTGGTACATCAGAATGTGCTGCCCGGAAGCTTGTATTTAGAGGCAACTGGGACCACCCTCCTGGCAGTTTGTCCCGATGAGCCGGTACCTGATGACTTATCCAAAGCCCTTGACTTGACCGGAACGACGAAGGGGATGGTGGTGTCTCCGGAGGAATACGATGGCTTACTGTGCGCATTTTGTCGAGACTCGGGTGAGGAGTTTGGATTCGGCTATATCCACGGAATAGATTGGAGTACATTCACGGCGAACATTCGGTCGACGGCGATTCCACCCGCACCGGTGAGATTGCTGCGGGTTGGCGGTTTGCGTATTGATGACCGCGGACGCGAACGCGGAGAGCTAAAATTCGGAAGCGTATAAAGCTTCAATAAATTTAACTCTCGAGAAGTGCGCGAAGTCGATCGGCGCGTTGTCGGCCAACGATTGCTTCACCCAGGGTTGGGTGGATCTCTAGGCGCGTAAGGCAACGGTCAACCTCGCGTAATTGAGAGGGGAAACCAGGTTCTCTCATTTCCGCGGCCCATCGAATCCAGGCTAAGATCCGAACGGCATCCGCAAGCGACAGGGTGCGGTTTCCGATGGCAAAATCCCGGGCGCGGTGGATTTGTTCTCGGATCTGGGTGGATTCCAATTCTCGGCGAGCCGAGCGCTCTTCTTCGATCAGATATTCGCACGCGCCGACGAAGGCGCTTTCGACGTTTCGCAAGATGCTCACTTGAATGAAGGCTCCCACGGCTCGGCTGCTTTCACCAAACAGGCCGCGTACCACCATCCCTTTGTCGGCCAAAGCGTGAATGACGGACGGAAGTCGGTGGCTCTGGGCGAGACCGATGAGGTGAAACATGGCGCTGTGGCGGATGCCATCGCCAGCATTCGCCGGACTGGCTGCAAGATAGCCCCATTCACTCATCCAAGCGTATGGAAGGAGGGAACCGAGGCGGTCGACGCACTTTTGGACGGATTCGGCAACGGCCTCGGGGGCCCAACCCGCAACCACCCCCTGAAAACGAAGGTGGTCTTCTTCATTCACCATGACGCTAACGACCCGTGCGTCATCGAGCAAAAGGGAGCGTCCAAAGTCGGTCCAGGCGAATTCTGGTGAGATGAGGCGGCAGCCGACCAGGTAATCGCGTTCGGCGTTCGTAAGCGTTCGGTGGGCCTCCATTTCGTGGCGAGCACTCAGGACCTTCGTCTGAATCTCGGTGAGCTCAGCCTGATCGGCAAGATGCGGAAATCGGTGGCCGCGGAGATTACGCATCACTCGGCGGCGAGTGCTGAGAACAATGTCGCCAGCGGGACCGGTTTCACGGAGCCAAGCGGGTGGCGGCTGGGCTTGAAGGGCCATTCGCAGAAAGGAATCGGAACTGGCCACGGCAGAATTTTGGCATGCCGTAGACTGGGATCGTGCCTTCGATGCAGTTTTATCCCTGGCAATCGGGTCGGTATGACGTATCGCCGAGCCTGCGCCCATTCGGGACCGATTTTGGGAATGGGGAGTGGGATCGAGACTATTTTCCTCGCGATGACGAAGCCTTTCGGGCAGTCGCGGAAAAGAAGCGTACGCTGGCCGATGGCAGCTTGGCGTACGTCGGTGAATTTCAGTTGTCGGATGCCGTTCGTGAATCGGCGACGGCCTGGGTTTCTCGCTCGTCGGGGCAGATGGGCGGCAGCTTGGACGAGATGATGGCAAATGTGGCGGAGGACCTGGCGATTGTGAGCACCGATGTGGATCGCGACTGGATTTCTTATCTTCATCTGTGCTCACCCAGCCACTGGGCGATGGCGGACAAGATCGGCACGTCATTCTTCGAGACTCACTTACCAGTTCCGGGGATTGAGCGAGTGAATGCCGCGGCGACGGGATTGGTGAGGGCCATGGTGCAGGGTGGGCCAAAGGTACGGTTCGTATGGACCGTAGAATCGGACAATGACTTCAACCACCATCCTTCCCGCCCTGCCGGGAGAAATTTTGCGGAGGTTGGCGATTTCTGGGTGCGGTGGGAAAGGCAGGTAACGGTGGGATTACCCGATGTGAAGGCGGCGCTGTTTTTGGTACGTGTCGGATTCTGCTCCCGGCAAGAAGTGCTTGGGGACGCCGGTCTCCGAAATAGCTTGGTGGCAGCGCTGGAATCAATGAGTCCCGCGAGTCGAAGCTACAAGGGGCTTGGCGGAGGGACGTTCGACCAACTTATGAAGTTATTGCTGTAATATGGGAACTGGAGAGCGTTGCCGTGGGTATGAAGATATGGTTCTTCATCTTTTGAGGGAAGGGTCAACGTTGTCTGGTGATATCAACATGAAGAAAACAGTTTTTGGCAGCCTTGTAGCACTTGCTCTTGTCGTCCCCGCCGTTGCGGGTCTTAAGGTGGCTTCCGGTCTTAATCCGGGCGAGAACGTGACTCCGTTCCACCCGACTCACGTTTCGGGACCGCTTGCCGGAAAGAAGGCTTGCTTCCCCTGCACCTTCCAGAACCGACCACAGGTTCAGGTTTGGGTGAATGGCGACGACGCAAAGAATGTGACCGCGATTGCGACCGAACTTCAGAAGCAGATTGACGCCAACAAGAAGTCGGAGTTCAAGGCCATGGTCGTTTGGGTAACCAATGATGAAGCCGCCGCCACCGACACGATCAAGAATCTGGTCGCTAAGACCGGTGCCAAGGATGTTGCCCTTTCGATCCTTCCCAAGAATGACGAAGCGGTAACCG
>CANFJD010000121.1 GCA_947447315.1 Fimbriimonadaceae bacterium | reverse complement strand
GCGGCGCATACCGAGGTACGACCGTGGACGACTTGAAGCTTGGTCGCGACAGGCCGCCGATGCCTTTTGGCTATGCTCCTCTGCTGGCGGTGTTGAACCACACCTTTTGGTTTTTGCCAAACGTCGCTTCTTGCTCTGCGATGGCGAACTTGCTTAAGTCCCGGCAGAACGTTTATTTCCATGCATTCGAAGTAGTCGTAGCGGCTGGCCCGAAGGCGGGCATCGGGGCGGATGCACTCCCGCCGGTGTACAAGGCCATGGGTGATCCTTTGACCACTCGCACCATCACGCTCTCGTGCGGCAAACTGACGACCGGTGTTACCGTCCGCCCGTGGGCCGGTATTTTCATGCTCCGAAATTGCTCCAGTCCAGAAACGTACTTCCAAAGCGCTTTCCGAGTTCAATCCCCTTGGACTGTTCCTGACGAGGAAGGCGGCGAGATCGTTGTCAAGCCCGAATGTTACGTGTTTGACTTCGCTCCGAATCGTGCATTGAGGCAGATCGCCGACTATGGCTCGCGCCTCGCGACGGATGACGCAACCCCCGAGGAGCGCGTCGCGGAGCTGATCGGATTTTTGCCAGTTTTGGCCTATGATGGCGGCGCATTGCGCAGGCTAGATGCAGAAGAAATTCTGGACATGGCGACCATGGGCACCAGTGCCACTCTGCTTGCGAAGCGATGGGAGAGCGTCCTCCTGGTGAACGTGGACGACGCAACTCTTAATCGGCTAATGAAAGATGAGGCTGCAATGGCCGCGCTTAGAAGTATCGAGGGTTTTCGTAATTTGAACGCCGACTTAGAGACGATTATTAATCGATCGGAACAGATCAAGGACACAAAACGCAAAATAGGCGATGGGCATGATGTAACTGACAAAGAGAAGAAGGAACTTTCGGAAGCGGAAAAAGAAAGAAAGAACCTGCGAAAGCAAGTTCAGGAGAAATTGCTTAAATTCGCTGCGCGCATTCCAGTCTTTATGTATTTGACTGACTATCGTGAGCAGACTCTGAAGGACGTGATTACCAAGATCGAACCACGGTTGTTCCAAAAGGTGACGGGATTAACTACTGCCGACTTTGAGCGGCTGGTGAGTATAGGCGTCTTTAGTAGTCAGCTGATGAACGATGCCGTTTGGAAATTTCGTCGTTACGAAGATGCGAGCCTACGTTATATGGGCATCGAGCGCCACCGCCCAGTTCAGCATGGTCTGTGGGACACCGCGTTGACGGAAGAAGACTTCGTGACCACATTCGCATCTCACAACCCAATGGGACTAAGAGTGGCCGAGCAACGAGCCGAGTACTCCGCTGATTAACCCTCCCCCATCGTAACCTCCTTTTGAACCTAGTAACACCTAAAAACCCCGCAATATTGCTGGCTGTCAATCTGATGTTGGACGCCTGTAATGACTGTAGCTCCAATTTATTAAGCAAAATTCGGAGCAATCTAAATCAATAATCCAACAACAAATAAACACTCATCGTCTGTCGCCACTACATGACCCAAAACTTGCCCAATCATGCGCCCCGAAGCACAAAGATAACGAATCCACCCTGGTAAAAATAATGTATCGCGTTCTGTACCCCCTTGAATCAACAACACTCGCCTCCGCCATTCACCCGTACAGTTCTGGGTAGATTCACGGTGCGGGATGCCTCCCGACCGCTGAGATAACCCCATGATTCTCCTCTCCGCCCTCCTCTATTCGGCTCCCGTAACCCTCTCGCTCGATCTCACTCAACCCGGCGTCAAGGTCAGCCCGAATCTCTACGGACTTATGACCGAGGAAATCAACTACTCCTACGATGGGGGACTCTACGGCGAACTCGTCCGCAACCGCGCCTTTCGAAACGACCCCGAAAAGCCCGCCAACTGGACCCCGGTCGGCCCCGGCTCCGAAATCGCGCTCGAAAAAACCGGCGGCGTCAACGCCAACCTCCCGGTCTCCCTCCGCGTCCGCGGCGCCGTCGCCAATGAAGGCTACTGGGGCATCCCCGTCCGCCCCGGCACGGCCTACCAGCTCTATCTCTGGGCAAAGTCAGCTGAAAACGGCACCATCAATGCCAGCCTTGAATCCCCCGATGGCACCGTCTTCGCCCAAACCCGCGTCGATGGCGTCACCTCCGGCTGGAAGAAGCTCTCCGCCACCCTGACCACTTCGTCGGGCATCGCCGCCACCAAGGAAGCCCGCCTCGTCCTCCGCACCGGCAGCCAACCGGTGAGCCTCAGCCTCGTCTCCCTCTTCCCGCCGACGTACAAAGACCGCCCCAACGGCCTCCGCCCCGATCTCATGCAGATGCTTGTCGATATGCGACCCAAGTTCCTGCGCTTCCCCGGCGGAAACTACCTAGAAGGAAACACCTTCAAAGATCGCTTCCCATGGAAAAAAACCCTCGGCCCGCTCGAAGATCGTCCCGGACACCAAGGAACCTGGGGATACCGCTCCACCGATGGCATGGGCATGATGGAGTTCCTCCTCTGGTGCGAAGATATGGGCGCCAAGCCCCTCCTCGGCGTCTTCGCGGGCTACGTGCTGAATAAGGATTACGTAAAAGCCGGAACCGAACTCAACGGCTTCGTCCAAGACTCGCTCGACCAAATCGAATACATCATCGGCGACCCGCGACGAACCAAGTGGGGAGCTCGCCGCGCCAAAGACGGCCACCCCAAGCCCTTCCCGCTGGAATGCGTGGAAGTAGGGAACGAGGATGGCTTCGATGATTCGGGTAGCTATGAGGGCCGATTCGTCCAGTTCTACGACGCCATCAAAAAGAAGTATCCCCACCTCAAGGTCATCTCCACCACTGGCGGAAAGGATAGCCTCGGCGTCCGGTTCCCCATCACGCAGCGTCGCCCCGACCTCTGGGACGAGCACTACTATTCGGAGGCATGGGACATGATGGCCAGCGCCACCAAGTACGATCATTACGACCGTAAAGGCCCCAAGGTCTTCGTTGGCGAATGGGCCGCGCACGACACCATCGCCCCCTGGGCTGCCGGTGCCCAAGCCGGTCCCACCCCCAATATGAAGTGCACCCTCGGCGACGCCGCCTTCATGACCGGGCTAGAACGCAACTCGGATGTGGTCGAAATGGCGTGTTACGCCCCGCTACTCGTAAATGCCAACCCCGGCGGCCGTCAGTGGTCCCTCAACCTCATCGGCTACGACGCCCTCAACGTCTTCGGCTCGCCTTCGTACTACGCGCAAAAACTGTTCTCCGAAAACCTCGGCGACGTCACCGTCCCCCTCCAGTTAGCCGCGGTCCCGACCCAAACCAAGGGCAACCAAACCCTCCCGGGCATCTTCGCCTCCGCCACCCGCGACACCAAATCTAAGGTGATCTACCTAAAGATCGTCAACGCCCTCGATACTCCACAAACGGTCAACCTGGATCTCAAAGGAGCCCAAATCCTCGGCGAAGGCACCATAACCGTCCTCAGCGGAGACTTAAAAGCCATGAACACGATCGCCGAACCTAAAAAGATCGCCCCCGAAACCTCGGCCCTTCCGACCGGCCCCCTCACCCTAAAGCCTCATTCGGTGAACGTTCTCAAGCTACCAACCGGTAAATAACGTCGCCACCTCATAACCGCACCTAACTCTGAACCCTGTCATCCACTATGTTCGCTCTGATTCCACTTACTCTCGTGATTCACCAGGCAACTCCCAAACCAATCGTGCTGGGCCCCGATGATAAGGCTGCCTTCGCCGCCGCTCCGGTCGGCTTCGATAAACCCATTCCGACCGTTCCTCATGGGGAGTTAGCGGAGGTGGAGTACGACTCGAAGTCGGTCGGCGTTAAGCGGAAAATGATGGTTTACACTCCCCCGGGATATTCCGTTGGAACCCGCTAACCCGTGCTCTATCTGCTGCAAGGTATTGGCGGTACAGAGCGCGAGTGGCTGGACGTTGGGGCCGCAAATGTTGTCCTCGATAACCTCATTGCCGCTAAAAAAGTACAGCCCATGATCGTGGTAATGCCCAACGGGCGTGCCCGTGTTAATGATCGTGCCGAAGGCAACGTTTTCGAGAGCGCTCCGGCATTCGGCGTTTTCGATCAAGACCTCACCGGCAGCGTGATCCCGTTTGTAAATTCGCATTATTCCACCAAGGCCAATCAAGACAGTCGCGCGCTCGCCGGCCTTTCGATGGGCGGTGGCCAGTCTTTGAACTTTGGGCTTACAAACCTAGATCTCTTTGGCTACATAGGTGGATTTTCGTCCGCTCCCAACACGCTCCCGCCCGATAAATTGGTGACCGACGTCGAAAAAACCAAAAAACTACGCGTGCTGTGGGTGTCTTGCGGCGATAAAGATGGACTCTTCGGCATCAGCCAAGGCGTCCACCAATATCTAAAGGACAAGAACATCCCTCACGTTTGGCACGTCGACACGGGCCCCCACGATTTCAACGTATGGAAAAACGACCTTTATTGGTTCAGCCAGCAACTATTTCAACCACGCTAGGCTGGTTACATCAGTTCAGTGTCCAAGCCACTTATCCAGCACCATCGCTAAGCGATAGCCCGCCAGAGCGACCCACTCTTCAGCGATTTTCTTAGCTTTCGCTCGATAATCGTCGCTCGGTTTCTGATACAGATGGATATCCGCAGAATAGACTTTTGTCGCGGCCAGCGTGTAGCTTTCGTCAGCCCAAGTCTGTGCGGGCGCCGAAAGTTCGGCTGCGACATAAGCTGAGCGCGGATGCTCCCCCATCAATCGCGTGGCCACCTTAGCCGCGCCGTCTCCCTCGCCCCCGGTCACCAAACCGTCCCAGAATGAATGAAGTTCGTTTGGATACGTGGAGGAAGATTTCGGATGGGCCGTTTTCCATGGATCTTCCGCCGCCGGTACGGTTTCCAGCAAAAATGAGTTTCCTCCCCGGTCAAAGTGATCGCCCGCCAGCAAGGTAGGCCAGTAGTGCGTCGCCGAGTGAAGCGGCTGATGAAGATCCCCTGTCAGGTGACAGATCCAGGCCACGTCCCAGAGTTGCTGTTTCGTCGTGTCCGTTGCCAAACTCTCCTCGACCTTCGGCAGCATCACCAGCGCATTTTTGCCGGGATTTCCATCGGTAAATGGCTTCGACTTTGGAATCGGGCGGTCCAAGTAGTGATAAGGGTTGAAAGCGGTCGAAGTAGGAAAGCCGGAGTGGTTGTATCGAGCCTGTTTTATCTGGTCAGGCACGGTCGCGGCAGTGGCCAGGTCTTTCACCGGTAACTTGGCACCGGCAAAAATCTTCTGCAACTTAGCCGCCGCTGGGCTATGCATTTCCATAAGGGTCTGCCAGGCAATCTGGGCCACAACGCGGTGACCGCTTGAGTCCCAAGCGTGAGCCAACGTTGTCACGGTGACTCCCAAAATGCTAAGCGAAATCCGTCCCAACTTCATTTAAGCGACATCTCCAGCAAGATAGTAGTCCATCCAGGCAGATTAGGTGTTCACACAACGCTCGTCGGGCGTTTCCCTGAAGCAAATTTCTGTGACCCAATAGAAGCGACTCTGGCGATTTCTGGCAGCCGGCATCATTTGCATGTCATGAAAAACTTCGTTAAAGCCACTTTCTTCACTGCAATCGCAACTACCGCCGCCATCACTAATGCGGCTTCAGTGAGCTTTCACAGTGGAAACGGCCCTGATTTTCAAGACTCTGAGATTTACACCAAGCGCGGATCCCAAACCGGATCGTTCAACAAGCTCAATTCAAGCGACTTCAACCCGACGCTGAGCGGCGAGAAGGCTTACATTTTTGGAACTCCTCACAATTGGAACCAACTTGCCTGGGGATGGATGCCAAATGGTGGCCTCAGCACCGGTTCACAGGCCAAGTGGGTTGGCGTAGATAGTGATGGTGCCTACGGCGTCAATTCCCATAGCGCACTGTATGCAATAAGTTTCACCGTTGGCAGCACTGCCGCCGCAACCTTAGATTTCACGGTAACAGCCGACGACCAGTTGGGTGACGCGAACAATGAGGGCCTCTTTATCGATGGCAAGGCTCTCGCGAATACGCGCACCGAGACTCTTTGGAATAACAAGCTTGCCAAGTTCAACAGCCTGGACTTGGGCATCCTGACGGCGGGTACCCACACGCTGTATATCAACGTCAATAATGGCGGTAATGGCGCTTCGGGCGTCATGTTCGAAGGTACCGTCACCCAGGCGGTACCGGAGCCGGCATCCATGGCCGCTCTTGGACTCGGCGTGGTCGGCCTCATGAAGCGACGACGCAAGAACGCCTAACCTCACCCCTCTCCTTCTGATGGAAATATCGCCGGGAAGCCAGTTGGCTTTCCGGCTTTTTCGTACGTAAGTTCGCGAATTGCGGCTATCCCCTTCCATCCGCGCCCGGAAGTTGGTACAACGTGAAGGATGCATCGTCGCGCGTTTTTGGCCGGAGTTTTTGCCGTTGTGCTTGTGGGCTGCTCATCAGGTCCTGCCACCACGGCTGGTGGGGAGGGTGGCCAGGGTGCCGCCGCGGGAGAAAAGAAGATTCGGATTGGTTTCATCCCTAAAGGCACGACTCACGAGTTCTGGAAAGGCATGCAGGCCGGAGCCGAGAAGGCAGCCGGTGAGTTGAATGTCGACCTCACTTGGAAAGGACCGCTCAAAGAAGACGACCGGGATGAGCAAACCAAGGTGGTTGAAAATTTCACTGCCGAAAAGCTCGATGGCATTGTTCTGGCTCCGCTCGATGACCAGGCCCTTCGTCCGCCGGTCGAGGAAGCCCAAGCCGCTGGGATCCCGATCATCATTGTCGATTCCGCCCTTCAGGGTGTGAAAACGGTCAGCTTCATCTCCACCGACAACTTCGCCGCCGGCAAACTCGGGGGAGAGAAGTTAGTGAAGGTGATGGGTGGCAAGGGCCGAGTCATCTTGCTACGCTACGCCGAAGGTTCGGCCAGCACCAGTGAGCGTGAGAAAGGCTTCCTCGAAGCCGCTAAAGCAGGCGGCCTCGAAGTGGTGAGCAGCGAACAATATGGTGGCGCCACCCGAGAATCGGCCCAGAGCGCGAGCGAAAACCTGATCGCCCGATACAAGAAAGGCGAAGCGCTGGATGTTGAAGGAATCTTCTGTCCGAACGAATCCACCACGTTCGGCATGCTACGAGCCCTGCAAAACGCCAAGCTGAACGGCAAAGTGAAGTTCGTCGGTTTCGATAGTTCCAAGGAACTCATCGACGGAATCACGGCCGGGGATATTGAAGGTCTCGTTCTCCAGAATCCAAACAAGATGGGCTACATGGCGGTAACCAACATGGTGAAGTCACTAAAGAAGGAGTCCGTTCCGGAGAAAATCGATACCGGTGCCGTGGTGGTAGACAAGGCAAATCTAGATTCAGCCGACGTCAAGGCCCTGCTCGGAGTCAAGTAGAACTGCATTGCTAACCATCGCCGGGGTAACAAAACGGTTTGGACCTACCGTTGCCTTGCGGGATGTTTCGTTCTCGATTGCTGCCGGAGAGGTAACCGCTGTCGTTGGAGAAAACGGCAGCGGAAAAACCACTCTCATGCGCATTTTGGCGGGGGAAGAGCAGCCCGATTCCGGCAGCTTAACCCTCGCGGAGCGCTCCTACCGTCCGCGAAATCCGCTTGATGCCCGTGATCTTGGGGTCAGCCTAATCCACCAAGAATTGGCTTTATGCGGTCACATGACCGTCTACGAAAATATCTACCTCGGGAGAGAAACAGGGGGACCCGTGATTCGCCCCGTTGAGATGGCCCTTGAGACTGAAAAACTTCTGGCGGTGCTAGGCTTCCCTGATATCAATCCCCATCACCGGGTAGACCAACTGCCAATCTCGCAACGACAGATCGTTGAAATCGCCCGTGCGGTGAGCCTGAATTCCGGTGTTATTCTTTTCGATGAGCCCACTAGCTCCCTCACTGCGGCGGATATTCCCAAACTTTTCCAACTCATTTCACGGTTGCGAGCCGCGGGCAAGGCAATCGTCTACATTTCTCACTTCCTCGACGAAGTGAGGCAAATCGCTAATCGTGTAGTCGTATTGCGAGATGGCGATTTTGTGGGAACTCATCCAATCGACCAGATCACGAACGATCAAATAGT
>CANFJD010000120.1 GCA_947447315.1 Fimbriimonadaceae bacterium | reverse complement strand
GGCCACCCGCAAATGGAGCTGTAGGCGCTGCAAACCAGTAGGTTGTACTCGCTAGCATCGCGGAAGGAGTTAGGGATGGAATCAGTTGCGCTAGGGCTGGCGACGGAATAGCGAGGATGACTGCCGCCGCTGCGAGCACCTCTCCCGATTTTAGGATCACTTCCCGGCCATTTGCTCGGGCAACCGGCGCGAAAGTTCGGAGTCGGTACGGCTTCAAGTCATGCACCAATTGCTGCGGGATGGCTTGCATTCCCGCGGCGGGAACGCTAGCCCCCTTGGCACTTAGCATCTTAAAGATGAAGTTCATCTGTCGGGAGGAGATGTTCAATCCACGATCCAGAGTGATGCCACCGTAGAATGGGCGGGCGAACCGGTCGATATACGCCGCCGAAAAGCCCCGCCGCCGTAAAAATTGCTCTCCGGTTTCGTCCGGTATCCGCCGAAGTTCGGCCACTGAAGTTCGAGCTGCCTCCGCTTGCCATCGAACGGTCCGCAGTTTGTCCCCCAGACCGAAAAGGGGTGATCGCAAGGTCTCAAACGGATGGGCGCGATCGATCCGATGCCAAATCCCGTTGAAAAACACACGGGCTCCGGCGGGAAACTTCCTCAGTTTCAGAGACTCGTGGTCGAGCACCTTAGCGGCATTTGGATAGCCAGAAAAATAAACTTGGAATCCTCTATCGATGCGAAAACCTTCTACGGAATCGGAGGTGAGCTTTCCTCCAAACCGACCCGTTGCTTCCAAAAGCCGGTAATCGATCCCCGCCATTTCCAGTTCTCGCGCCGCGGTGAGGCCGGCGAGGCCGCCGCCGACGATTAATACGGGGTTCATGAACCACCTAGCCTACCAACCGCTACCATCTCCCCATCGTCTCCAGACACATTGGCTTCATAATCTGGTCATAACGAACCGGAGCCAGCCCATGGGTGGCACTCTCGTACGGTCATTCATGTCTAGCCCTGCCGACTGTATCACGCTCACCGAACTCTTACGGAATTGCCCGCAAGATGTTCCGCTGCTAGCGTTAGGACAAACGATTTTTTGGGATGAGCCCATGAAAGCCGGAGTTGCCCTAGCCGTTCGCGAAACCGGTTCGAAACGCCCATTTATCGCCGGAATTCACGATACGGACTACTTTGCCAAATTGCCGTCCGGCCGACGGGAACCTGGCAGCTTCCGCGCGTTGCCGCACAACGACACCACCACCCGAGGTCTATGGAGTGCCGCCGCCGAATTTTCAACTTTGTTCGGCTCGGAAACGGTAGTAACACGGGAAGCGCTGGTTGCCGGTGGTCTCCGCGTCCACGCGCTGATGTCGGCACGTCCGAACATTCTCGATACGGCGACCGAGGCCTGGGGCTGGCGGGGCGTCGTTTCACTGGATGAAACGCCACCGATTGCCGCCGAGGTACCGATGACGGGTTTATTCCCGGTTTTGAAAGAGACCTTGGATTGGGCAGTCTCTGAAGCCGTGAAATCCATTGTCGGTCGGGGGCGATCCGATAGTGAACGCAAGGCGGATGATTTGCGTGGTCTTTTAACCGACTCGGCGCCTCAATCAGGCCGATTTCTAGGTGAAACCTACCGACAGCTCATCCAGGCGGCTTATGATTTCACCGCTGGCGAGCCGGTGCCACTAGAAGCCACGCAGACAACCGAGCTCATGCGATTCAACCGCGACACATGCGATCTGCCGCGTTTTGAACTGCTGGATATTTTCATCAATCCAGAAACCCGTGAGACAGCACGTGCCGCCTACGACGAGGCTATTAAGGGCGGAAGTGGTCAGTACGAACTCGCGCGGTTTGGAAGCGGTGCAATTCCATTTGACGTGGTAATCCCCGGCCAAGGACGCGGAACCTTGCGTCTTGGCACCCGAGGGGCCGTGATCATGACCCGGCGCCCTAACTTCCTCACGTTCCGCCGACCGATTACGAACGTGTGTGAACTTGCGGCCGCCCTAGAAGACAAGTTCGGCCCGAACTGCGTCCTGGTTGGCAAGGCGGTCGCGCTCATCGGGATGTTGGGGCGAGAGTTTAGTTTTGTCTTTCACGAAGGCGCCAGCAGCTATGTAAAGCATTCCCGAAAGCTGCATCAGATCATCGCCCGGGATATTCGCCCGCTAGCGCTACACCCAATATTGCGGGTTCGCTATGCCACTTGGGATTCCCTCGCGAACGTGCAGACATGGTTCAAGTTGCCATGGGTATTCACCGCCGCGTTCGGAACATCCGAAGTCGGGGCGGCAAGCTTCGCGGCACGATGGCGGCAGGTATCGGAAGAGCAGGCACGATTCCTGTCGATGTTGGGTGGGTTGCGTCGACCGATCGACTTGATCAAGTATCTCGACCAGAAAAAAGGCGGTTCGTGGCATGTCTTAGCCGACCAGTACTCTGACTTGCTCGGGCAGCTTGTGGAAGTGGTGGCAAAGATTGATGAGTTTCGAGCCGAGCGCGCCGGACTTTACGAACGTCGACGCGAGTTGAAGCGCCTTCGGGTTGCGGCCGAAATGGAGTTAGGGCGACACTGGCGGGATCGCATTTTTGAAAAATCACCGTCGGAAGCTGACTTGGCGGAGAGAGCCTCTCGTCAGCAAAAGATATCCGTGATCGTCGCGGAGCAACACCAAATCGACCGGCGAATGACGGAGTTAAAGGTCGCCCAAAACGAACTGGTCAGCGATCCGAAAATTAAGGCCGTTCACAAGCGGCGACATGAGATTGAGCTCGAGGCCGAACTCAAGCGGCTGACGCTGATTCGTGAAGCGGTTGTCACCTCCCGAGGTCTTGTGAACGCCGACGCTCGCCCGAGCGCGTGGTGGTTTCCGCTGGTAAGTCCAGATGGAACTTGGTTCCGCGAGACCATGAAAAGTGCACGTGCCTACTGGGAACCCATCATCTGACGGACCCGGTCTACATCCAAAGTCATCTGCGTGATAAGGTCATCCAGACTGGCAAAGTTTTGCTCGGGGCGTAAGAATTCCTTCACATCCAGTCGCACAACGCTGCCGTAAAGCGATTCCCCCGGGTAGTCCAGCAAATACGCCTCAATGGTTCTCGACTGTCCACCCACCGCGGGCCGCATCCCAACCGCGAGGGCGGCATTGAATTCCCCATACCGAGTGGTGGCGCGGGCCGCGTAGACGCCATCAGCCAACATCACTTGATCGAATGAGCGGGCGATGTTCACGGTCGGGAATCCAAGGGTACGCCCCAATTTCTGCCCGTGAGACACCACACCAGCCACTTCAAAGGGGTGCCCCAGCCACCGGTTCGCCGTCGCCACATCACCCTGACGGATGAACTCCCGGATGCGTCGTGAACTTACGCGTTCCCCATCGATTTCAAATGGCTCCAGGCACGTGGTCGGAATTCGGCTCGCCAGCCAATCCGCCGTACCTTCTCGACCGTGTCCGAGGGCAAAATCGTGACCTACCACCAACTGGCTTGCGGCAAGTTGCCCAACCAGGATTTCTTCCAGGAACGCCGATGCCGACATCCGGCTCAATCCCAGATCAAACGGAAGAACCACCGTTGCGGCTACGCCTAAGCGGGAAAATTCGGCAAGGTCAGATGCCAGGGAGGCAATGTACGCCGGTCGAAAATCCGGCGCTAATACTTCGCTGGGGTGACGATCAAAAGTGACCGCAACGGCTGGGATCTCGGCGGATCGCGCTAGTTCAACCGCCGTTCGGATGACCTCTTGGTGCCCGAGATGAATCCCATCGAACGTGCCGATGCAAACCACCGAACTCGGCCACTCAAAGGCGAGCCGAGCCCGATCGAAGTGCGTCAACATTGGCGAAAGGTTACCGCCGCGCCTGGGTACGGCGGGTTCGAACTGCTCGAACCGCGTTAACCACGCCCAAGAGAGCCGCGCCAAACGTAAAGGTCATGGCAATTACGATCGGGTTCCGCCATCCAAACCAGATCTGGATGGGGCCGGAATACATCTGCATGGCGAGTTCATTCTGAACGGCCATTGAGACCCCCGCTACGATGAATACGACAAAGGCTAATGGATACAAAACACACCCCACCCATTTGGCTCGACTGTCGCCGGAAGTAGCTCCAGCAGCTCGGGCCGTGGTGGAAACCAAAAGCGCCGCCAGCAGGATCGGCACCAGCGAAAGGATCCACTCATACCGATTACGCGGTAACGGACCCAGCAACAAGGGATACAGCATTCCGCTTGCCACTAAGCAGAAAAGTTCCGATGACTTTGGACGGGAAATGGGAAGACCTCGCTAACCCGCGGGCTCGGATGAATGATCTTCATCATCGGGATGAATTTGATCGTAAACCTCTTTACGGTGAACCGAGACGGTTTTGGGGGCACGGATGCCGATGCGAACTTGCTCGCCACGAACCTCCAGGACCACGACTTCAACCTCGTCGCCAATCTTTATGCTCTGTCCGAGCTTTCGGGTTAGTACCAGCATTCCTGTCGCCATCCTTGGTCGATCCTAAAACTGTTGCGAAAACAGTCAACTAATTTGGGCCATGTTAGGTAGAGCAATCCGCATCGTCCCTAATGTTGATCCGCCCGTATTATTACTGAAAGTGACTCCTGCCACTTCAATCGCAAGAGTATACAACCCTTCCGGTAACCTGCCTTATCGAAATGTCGGGCCACCTAAACGCTCACCGCTTTATCACCCTAGAGGGGCCAGAAGGCGCGGGCAAATCAACGCTGGTTCCAAAACTTGCGACATGGCTGGAATCTGCAGGACACCACGTGGTTCAAACCCGAGAACCAGGCGCAACCGCCCTCGGTCGAGAAGTACGAAGGTTGCTGCTAAATGGGGGTGATATTGCGGCTGAAACCGAACTGTTTTTGTTTCTTGCCGATCGCTCTCACCACGTGAAGACGGTGATCCTGCCCGCGTTAGCCGACGGAAAGATAGTCCTATGCGATCGATACGTGGATAGCACCGTGGTTTACCAGTCCGTCGCTCGCGGCCTTGATCCGGTTGAGATTGATCGCCTCAACCAGTTTGCCACCGGTGGTTTACTCCCGGGCCTTACGCTGCTTTTGGATTTGAAAGCCGAGATCGGTTTGGCACGGGAAACAAAAGGCGACCGGCTCGACCGGGAGCCGTTGGATTTTCATCGAGCCGTCGCGGCCGGGTATCGAGTCTTGGCCGAAAGATTTCCTTCGCGATTCGAAATAGTCGATGCGGAGCAGGATCCAAATGCTGTTTTTTCGGCGGCTAAAGACAAAATCACCACATTTCTTGGCCTTAGGGCGTAGCATGAGGGAGAGTGACTGTGCCGTTAACTACCATTCTCATGATCCTGGCGCCAGATGACGCAACCCTTACGCTGAGCCGTTACGATGCGTTGGTCCGGAAGACACCAGCTTTTAAAGTGGAAGTAACTACCAGTTCACCGCAGATGCGCACGGTCTATCACAGCACGTTTTGGCACGGTCAATCGGGCCGGGTTCGCATCGAAACGGTCTTTCCGGCGGGGGGGTTTGCACTCTCGCTCACCGAGCGGGGACGGGTGGATATCGATCGCACAGAACGAATTTATGATGAGTATCCGACAGAATGGCCGGCACGCATCCAACCTTCCCGCCTGACCGACTCCCTTTCCAGTTTTTTCCCCGGATTTTATCTGTCGAAATCTTCTCGTAATTGGTTTCCTGCGCGTGACAAATTAGCTTTTACCAAGCTCGGCGCAAACTCGGTGGTAAGCACCAAGTCTGACTCTGGTGAGGTTCGGGCCGAGTTTCTCCCGAGTGGTGAACTCATCAAAATCCGACAAACCCAAGTGAGCCAGATGGGTTCAATCACTTTCGATTACGCCGTCAAGAATTGGCAACCGATCGCGGATGATCTGGCGCAATTTTCCTTGCCCGTTCCCAACGGCTACACCCCGGTTTCGGTCTCAGACTATGGCTATCCGGCTGACATTGGGGCTAAAGTGAGCCTCGGCGTCTGGGTCACTAACGGCAAATCGACTGACGTCGATGCCTTGATCAAAGCATCCGGGGTATTGCTGATATTCGCAGACCCAAAGACCGCTTCGGGCAAAATCCTAGTTCAGGCACTCGACAAGGTGAACCGTCAAACTGTCCCCGTATTGAAACTAGCGGACGGAAAATCGGAGCCGGGTTGGAGCCAGAACCCCGACGGTAAGTTCCTGCGCGCGATCAATCCGCCCGGCTCTCCGTACGCCGTATTGGTAGGCAAAGATGGGCGAGTCAAATACCAGTGGCTTGGTATCTCCTCAGGCACGGCTCCGAAATTTGTGACGGAGTTGGAGGCGGCCATTGAAGCGATGCTCAATCCTCCGCCCGTGGCCCCAAAAAGAGGCACCGGTCCGATTTCCTCTGGTGGTTCCGTCACTCCTCCACCCAGTTCGCGACCATGAGCCAAGCTTCCCCGCGCCTCACCGCGTCGACCAAAAGCCAAGTCACGTTTGAATCCGTGTCCGAGCACCCCAAAGTTCTTGCTCTTGTCGATGGAGCGAATGAAGTGATGGCCGCAATGGGTTACACCGAACACGGGCGCCGCCACGTCGGCGAAGTGCAGCGAATGACCGGTGAAATATTGACCGCGCTCAGCTTCAGTCCCCGCGAGATTGAGCTCGCTCGAATAGCTGCGTTTCTTCACGATATTGGCAACTGCATCAGTCGCACCTACCACCCTCTCACCGGGGCCAATCTCGCCTTCACATTGCTGAATGAGATGGAGATGGATCCGACTGAGATAGCTCCCATTATCGGTGCCATCGGTAATCACGAGGAGATTAGCGGAACGCCGATTTCGGGAATCTCTGCGGCATTGATCATTGCCGACAAAAGTGATGTTAATTTTCGCCGAGTTCAGAATCCGTTCGTTGAGAGCTACGACATTCATGACCGAGTGAATTCGGCGGTCAAGAGTAACCATCTTCGCGTAGACGCCAGTCAAGGAAGCATCACGTTGGAACTGGATGTGGACACCACCCAAGCAACCATGATGGAGTACTTCGAGATCTTCCTCTCTCGGATGGTGATGTGCCGCTTATCCGCCGCACGATTGGGCGTGCGATTTGGACTCGTGGTCAATGGCATTCACCTTGAAGGAAACTGATTTCTGCCTATGCGTCGGCCGACGGGGAGTGAAACAAGGTGAGTAAGCTCACTTCCGGCGGGCACTGGAACCGGCTCGGTAGGAATGTGGTTCCGATCCCTCGACTTACGTAAAGGGGAGTGGGAGCGTCCGGATAAAAACCGGAGTAGTATTTCCGCCCCATGTAGGTTCGTTTTGGCGTGATACCTCCGGGCAGGATGAATTGACCGCCGTGGGAATGACCGCTGATTTGCAGAGCGGCGCCGGCAGGCAGGATGTCGACGGTGTCGGGTTCGTGCCAAAGGACGATCGTCGGCTCCGTCGGATCGTCGTCGGGACTGGCCGCCATGGCGAGGTGCCCATCACTCACCCCCGCGCAGTAACTATCCACCCCAACCCACCGAATGCCCTTGTGCCGCCACGATTGGTTGCGCAACAGAGTGATTCCAGCTACCTCGCAAATCGCTTCGAGAGGATCGGCGGGTCCGTACTTGTAATCGTGGTTGCCAGGAACTGCCACCACGCTGCCACCCATCTCACGAAGCGGAAGCAACACATCTCCGATCAACCGAGGAATCGAAGGATTCCATGACTGCACTAAATCGCCAGGTAATACGACGACATCCGGATTTTCATCCATCGCCATGGCAATCGCCCGGAGCGCAAAGTCGGCCGATTCGGCATCCTTTACGTGAAAATCAGCGAGGACCGCAATTCTGAATCCATCTCGATCCATGGGCCACAATGGCAGATTCAACCTGACCCGATCCAACGTCAATTGACGGCGGCCAAATCGGTACCCGTGGGCATACATGAGGGCACCGGCTCCCACGCCAGCTACCCCGAGCAACAATCCCAAATCTCGGGTTCGCACCCGTTGGTGATACCCCGCAAATGACCCCCGCGAACCTGAGTTTAACATTTTCTTAACATTCCGTTGGTAGGTTACTGTTGCATCCAGAAGGAATCTCGCATGTTGAAAATTAGAGAATTGGCTGTTACCGCCCTTGCTATCGG
>CANFJD010000119.1 GCA_947447315.1 Fimbriimonadaceae bacterium | reverse complement strand
TTGGTGCCACCCGAACCGACCTTACCGACGAAGGCACTCACGTTGTCCGAGTGTGCTACACCGACGCCTTTCAGGGACCGGTAATGGCGACGTTCGCTTACGAAGAACTCGGTAAGCGAAAAGTTGGCATCGTGACCGACAACAAGGCTCCTTATAGCCAGGGTCTCAGCAAGAGCTTCGCCGATAAATTTAAGGCTCTCGGCGGCGAAGTGGTCGGCGAGGTGTTCTACGAAACCGGTCAGACCGACTTCACCGGCCCGATCAACGAGATCAAGGGCAAAAATCCGGACGTGCTGTTCCTGAGCGGCTACTTCCCCGAAGTCGGTCCGATGGCGCAGGCCATTCGCGGCGCCGGCATCGGCAAAGATGTTCCGCTTCTCGGTGGCGACGGTTGGGATAGCCCGCAGTTGCTAGTTAGCGGCGGCGATGCGATCATCGATAGCTTCTTCTGCAATCACTACAACAACAAGGAAACGCGACCCGAAGTCACGGCATTCTTGACCAAGTGGAAAGCCAAGCACGGCGGCAAGGATCCGGGAACGACCATGGCAGCCCTGGGCTACGATGCGGCGAGCTTGACGTTCGACGCGTTGAAGCGTGCCAAGAACTTGAATTCGAAGGATCTCATTGAGGCGCTCAACGATACGGAAGGCTTTAAGGGCGTTTCGGGCGTGATCAATCTCAAGGGTAAGGGCGGCAACCCGGACAAGCAGGCACTCGTAGTGCAGGTGAAGCCGGCGGCCGAAGGATTCCAGGTCTTCAAGAAGGCCTACTCGCCATCCGACATTAAATAAGTGCCGATACATTCCATTCCCGCCGACATGTTCCTCCCCATCGGGGGAGTTGAACTGTCAACTCTCCCCCAGCAGCTGGTCGATGGCCTGCTGCTGGGATTCATTTACGCGCTCATTGCCCTGGGTTACACCATGGTTTACGGGGTGCTAAAACTCATCAACTTTGCCCACGGCGAAGTCTTCATGATCGGTGCTTATTGCGCTCTCTTCACCAGTTGGGCATTGGGATACATCCCCAATAACACCCTTGGTGCGGGGCAGTGGTGGATGCTGATCGTGATGCTGGTAGCAAGCATGGTGGGTTGCGGTCTGTTGGGAATGACCATCGAACGGTTCGCCTACCGTCCATTGCGAAACCAGCCGCGAATTGCATCGCTGATTACGGCAATTGGTCTTTCGCTGTTGCTTCAATACGGCGGACAAATCTTCCTTCCGCTCAATCAGAACATCGATTCTAAGATCAATCCCGCGGCGGGCGCGTTCACGATCGCCCTCGGCGGCGGCAAGGCCGTTGACACGGCGACCCTTAAAAACACCTTACAGCAGAAGCAGGCGGCGTTTGACGAGTATCTGAAACGCACGAAGGCAGACCCATTCAACTTGGACGCCGATGGCAAAAAGATCCGTAGCGAAGCGCAGGCTGCTGAGCGCGATTTGAAGAATGCCGCGGATACCGGCAAAGGTACGACGCTGGTGATTCCGTACGGCAAGGTGATCGCGATGATCGCCACGATTTTCTTGATGATGGGACTGACTTATTTGGTCATGTACACCAAGCGGGGAAGGGCAATGCGCGCCGTCTCGCACGATTTTGATGCCGCATCGCTAATGGGCATCAACGTAAATTCCATCGTTACGTTTACGTTCCTGCTGGGATCGGTCATGGCCGGTGCGGGCGCCATGATGGTTGCCACGTTCTACGCGGGCGCTAAGATCGACACCTTCTTCGGCATGGTATTCGGCGTGAAGGCGTTTGTCGCGGCGGTTTTAGGCGGCATTGGCAACATTCCCGGTGCAGTTTTGGGTGGCTTGCTCATGGGACTGACCGAAGGTCTGGTCTCCTGGTTAGGATTTACCGCATACAAGGATGCGGTTGCCTTTGTGGTGTTGATCGTCGTTCTGCTTCTTCGTCCCGGTGGATTGCTGGGGTCAGCGAAGGTGGAGAAGGTATGAAAGGCTTTTGGCCGGTACGGCTGGGCAGCATTGGTCTGGCCATCGTCGGAGCTTTCCTCATCGATCAACTTTCGCGCGGAAACGATTTCACCCAGCGACTTGTGGTCCTGGCGGCTCTTTACGTCACGCTCGCGGTTTCCCTGAACTTGATCAATGGCATCACCGGCCAGTTCAGCATGGGCCACGCGGCGTTTTACATGGTTGGCGCCTACACGGCGGCTATTTCGACGCTGTTTCACCCGGATCTAGCCGCCAAAAACCCGTTGTTGTGGCTGCTCGGGATGATGGTTTTTGGCGCGGTAATGGCGGGTTTCGCGGGGCTCCTGGTCGGGGTTCCGTCTTTGCGTTTGCGGGGAGACTATCTCGCAATCGTGACCTTAGGCTTTGGCGAAATCGTTCGCATTGTCGCGAATAACGTTAAGTTCGGCACGAAGGGCGGTTCGTATGGTTTTAGCGTCGACGTCCACGTGACCGCGGTATGGCTTGCGTGGCTGTTTGCATTTTTTGCCATCGCCATATGCCGAAACCTGTTAAGTACGGCGCGGGGACTCACGTTCCTGGCCGTGCGAGAAGATGAGACAGCCAGCCTGGCCATGGGTGTGAATGTGACTCAGACCAAGGTGACGGCATTCGTTATCGGGGCGGCTTTGGCGGGAGGCGCGGGCGCAATATTAGCCCACTTCGAAGGGTTTGCCTCTTCCAACATGTTCACGATGGACGTGAGCTTCATCATCGTGACGATGGTGGTTTTGGGCGGAACCGGTTCCATTACCGGCGCGGTAGTGGCGGCGGTCCTGCTGTTCTTTGTTCCGGAAAAGATGCGCGATCTTCCGGATATGCCAATTGGTGGCATAACGGCGTTCTTCATCCTGACTGGTCTTGTGGTAGCTGCTCTGCGATACGTTTCGCAGCATTATCACGGGGCAGCCTCCCGGAAGGCGATGCTTTATTCGGGAGTAGTCGTCCTCGGTATCGTCATCGCGGCGATTCTCGGAGTGGCACTGAATGCCATCCCCGCCGTCAAAGCCGTGCCGCTGGTAGAAGGCGCGAAATTGCGATTGGTGGTCTTTGCCGTGACCCTCATTGTTCTCATGCTTCTGCGACCGCAGGGCATCTTTGGAAAATCTGAGTTCAGTTGGGATTGGTTCCGGCGACTCGGTAAGAAATCAGAGGCGGTACTGTCGTGAGTCTTCTTCAACTAAAGGAAGCGACGATCCGATTTGGCGGTCTCACGGCCGTTAATGCCGTTTCGTTCGAGATTCAACCGGGACAGTTGTTTGGCCTGATCGGTCCCAACGGAGCCGGAAAAACAACCTGCTTTAACCTCATCACCGGGGTCTATAAGCCGACCAGCGGCGACATCCTGTTCGAGGGGCAGCCGATTGCCGGTACGCCTCCCAACAAGATCGCGAGTCGCGGGATATGTCGAACGTTCCAAAACATCCGACTCTTCAAAAGCATGTCGGTGCTGGAGAACGTAGTGACCGCCGGGTTCCTTCGGCATAAGACCAGTCTCCTGTCGTCGCTGCTGTACACGCCAGCGGTGATCAAAGAGACCAAAGAATTGGAAGCCGAGGCGATGCAACTGCTAAAGGCGGTGAGTCTCGATCACGTCGCGCACGTTTGCTCGGCTGACCTCAGCTACGGAATGCAACGACGACTTGAAATCGCGCGCGCCATGGCTACCCAGCCGAAGTTGCTGCTGCTCGACGAACCGGCCGCCGGTATGAACCCGCAAGAAAAGCAGGATCTCAACGGCATGGTCCGCAACATCCGCGAGCAGTTCGGCCTGACGGTTCTCCTCATCGAGCACGATATGCGCTTCGTGATGTCGCTCTGCGAGCAGATCGTGGTGCTAGATCACGGCGAAGAAATTGCGCAGGGCGGTCCGGACGAAATCCGAAACGACCCCAAAGTCATCGCCGCCTACCTGGGCGAACCAGCCTAGCCAACCCATTCTGAATCCTCCTTCTTCCAACTGGAAGAAGGAGGATTTTTTATTTATGCGATCGGGTTGTACCAGCTGCGGCCGTCACGGGCCAGCATCACATCGCTCGATTCGGGTCCCCAAGTTCCACTCATGTGGTTGGGGAATTGGCTAGCGTTCGTGGTCTCGTATGCGTCGATGAGCGGCTGGAAGAGCTGCCAGGACAGTCGATCCTGGTCAGCGCGCATGAATAACGTGGTGCTGCCTTCAATGACCTCTTGGAGCAAAGTCTCGTAGGCCTCTCGACTCTCCTGGTGGAATGCTTCCTCGTAGGTGAAGTCCATCGAGACCGTGCGGAGGCGCATTCGGCTACCGGGCTCTTTCGCCTGCAGGCGAACCGAAATTCCTTCATCGGGCTGGATATTGATGATAAGCCGGTTGGGCTCCATCTCCTCGTAGCTCGACTCGGGGAACATCACGTGGGGGACCGGGTTGAAGGTAACGACCACCTGACTCAACTTCCGCGGCATTCGCTTACCAGTCCGCAAGTAGAACGGCACATTCTGCCACCGCCAGTTATCGATGTAGAGCTTCACTGCCACGTAAGATTCCGTGTTGCTCTGCGGATCGACGTTCACTTCCTGACGGTAACCGGGGACCGGTTTGCCCTGCGAGTAACCAGGACCGTACTGCCCGCGCACGGCGCAGTTGTGCCGATTCGCCATGTCTAGCGGCCTAATTGCGCGGAGTACATCCGCTTTTTTATCGCGGATCTCGTTGCCTTCAAAGCTCACCAACGGTTCCATCGCCACCAGACACAGGACCTGCATCATGTGGTTTTGCATCATGTCCCGCAGGGCGCCACTGTGGTCATAGTAACCGCCGCGAGTGCCAACCCCACCGTCTTCTGCCACCGTGATCTGCACGTTATCCACGTACCGACGATTCCAAATCGGCTCAAAAAGCGTGTTGCCGAACCGCATCGCCAGGATGTTCTGGACCGTTTCTTTGCCTAAAAAGTGGTCGATCCGGTAGATCTGAGACTCTTCAAACCCTTTGCCCACCGTCTCGTTTAGGGCAATGGAGGACGCCAGCGAGGTGCCGAACGGCTTTTCGATGACCACGCGGTCGTTTTCACGGTCCTTGGCCAATCCGCTCTCCCCGAGGTGCGAAGCGATCGGCGCGAACATCTCCGGCGGAACGCTGAGATAGTAGACGCGAGCTGCCTTTGCTCCCCACTCGTCTTCGGCTGCTTTCATCACTGCCGTCAGATCGGCATACAGCTGAGCATCCTCGAATTGGCCAACTACGTACTGCACGCGCGACGCAAATTCTTGCCACTTCGCATCGTCTGGCGCGCCGCGGCGAGAAAACTCCGCCAGCGCCGCCTTGATGTTGGTCTTGAACGTATCCAGGTCTTCGCGCCTCGCAACGCCAACGATTAGAAATCGCGAAGGCAATTCCTTATCTAGAAAGAGATTATAAAGAGCGGGTATGAGTTTCCGCTTCGTTAAATCGCCGGTTGCGCCAAAGATCGCGATAATCGCGGGGGGATTCTTGGAGTTGGGCATCAAAGTCATTCCGTCCACTCGGTGTGGAAGTTTCCTTCGCGGTCCAGCCGCTCGTAGGTATGGGCACCGAACAGATCGCGCAATCCTTGGATCAGGTTTGCGGGCAATCGGTGGGACCGATAGCCATCGTAGTAGGAAAGTGCCGAGGCGTAAACCGGAACTGGTAGGCCGTTGAGCGCGGAAACACTCACAACCTTTCGCAGGGCAGGAATGAGGCTGCTAACTTTCGCCCCGATAGCATCATCCAGCAAGATATTTTTAAGGCCCGGGTCGGCAGCGAATGCGGCCCGAATCGGCTCCAACTGGTAGCTGCGAATAATGCATCCTGCGCGCCAAACCTTAGCCACCGTTTCAAGATTCGTTTCGTAATTGCGATCGTCGCTGGCAATCTTGATCAAAGCAAGACCCTGGGCGTACGAAAGCAGCTGGACGGCCAGTAACGCATCGTGCAGATCCTGCTCCGACAAATCGAGATAGGGAAGCGGAGAACCACCGCCTAGCTTTGAGGAAGCCACCGCGCGCTCCTCAATGTAATTACTCAACATTCGGGCGGAAACGCTGGCATCAATGCTGGGAATCGGAAGCCCAATATCCATCGAATCCTGCGTGGTCCATTTGCCGGTTCCCTTAGCTTTGGCCTTGTCCGAAATAACGTCCACCAAAGATTTGCCGGTTTCCGCATCCACTTTGGCTAGCACCTGATGCGTAATTTCAACCAAGAAGCAGCCAAGCTCGTCCTGATTCCATCGTCCAAAGATCTCCGCGATCTCGCTCGCGGGCTTATTCTGACCCCGGCTAAACGCGTCGTACGTCTCCGCGATGGCCTGCATGATCGCGTACTCAATGCCGTTGTGAACCATCTTCACATAATGCCCGGCACTCCGATTACCCATCAGGGCGACGCATGGCTCTCCGTCAAACTTAGCGCTAACGCTTTCGAAGATTGGGGCCACGCGGGCGTACTGGTCCGGCGTACCGCCGGGCATCATGCTTGGGCCCTTGCGTGCGCCCTCTTCGCCGCCAGAGACCCCCATTCCCATAAAGCCAAAACCCTGACCTTCTAAGTCCACCAACCGACGCTCGGTATCCGGAAAGTGAGCGTTGCCGCCATCAATCACAAAGTCGCCCTCTTCTAGGAAGGGGATCATGCTCTGAATCACTTCATCGGTTGCGGCACCCGCCGTAACCAGAAGCATGATGGCCCGCGGGCGCCGGATGTTCTTAATGAACGTCTCCATGTCGCTGTAAACCTTTAGCTTTCCGCCGGTCTCGGCTTCAATCGCCTGCGCCTTACTCGCGGTTCGGTTGTAGCCAACCACGTTGTGACCGTGGTCCAGCATGTTCAGGAGAAGGGCTTTGCCCATGGTGCCCAAACCAATCAGGCCGAAATCGTGCAAGTTACTCATTTGTCGCTAAGGTTCTCAAGGGTAGTGGTAAAAACTTTCAGGCCGTGGGCTTCCAGAGCCTCTCGGTCGCCGCGTGCTTGCGCGTCAACGAACTGAGCCCAACTGGCCGTTTGACCAGGAATGGCGGCATCCCAAGCCGGCGTGTCCACAATCTGCAGAAATCGACCGGATTTTGGTCCGCCTTTATGAAATTGGCCCGTAGAGTGCAGAAAACGCGGACCGTATCCGCACGTAACCGCACAACGGTAGATGTTTCGAAACTCCGCCTGCAGCTCCGCCAATCGGTGCGAGTTGGCTGCCGTTTCGGGGATGTAGGCGTGAATCGCGAGGTAGTCGCCCGGTGTCAGATCGTCGGTGAACTCGTGCAGGCCATGGTCAATGACGCGAGGAGGCAAGCCCCCTTCATCCGTGATTCGCTTCAGGTACGCCTTCGTAATGTCCTTCGACTCCTGCACATTCGGTTGGTCGAACGGGTTAATGCCGATAAGTTTGCCGGCAATCGCGGTTGCAATTTCCCATCGCAGGAACTCCGCGCCTAGATCGTACGGATCGCTGAGCGAGACAAACAGGTTTGGCGTAAAGTCCGCCGCGTGGGCAGGGATGTGCTGACCGATAAAAGCAAACACCCGATCCAGACCGTAGGCTTCCCGAGTCCCCTGGGCTTCTCCGGCAATCGGCAGAATTCCCTTCTCGTGCTTACCGGTTGATTCCGCGATCAGCTGCTCCAGCCAAAGGCCATAGCTGGCCCACTTTGGATCGGTGAGGAACGTAAGTTTGTCACGACCCGCGTTGGCCAAAGTGCCAAGAGCGGCTCCGAGTTGAAATGCCTCGCCAAAACCAGTCTGGTGGCGCTCTGCAAACAGCGCCGCTCGATCGAGAAACTGCCGAATGTCAATCCCCATCAGCGCCGCGGGCACCATCCCGAACAGCGAAAGGGCAGAGTATCGACCACCGATATCAGCGTAGTTCAGGAAGACCTTCCGAAAATTACGACTTTCCGCCGAAGCTTGGAAAGGAGAACCTGGGTCGGTGATGGCCACGAAATTCTCCGGCTTGCCCACTCGATCAAAGAAGTAAGAATCGAAAGACGTCGGTTCGGCGGTAGAGCCAGATTTTGAGGCGATGATGAACAGGGTCGTGGCTAGGTCGCCCCCGTCTTCAACCCGCTTGATCTCATCCGGGTGCGTACTATCCAGCACGTGGAACGGAATCGCC
>CANFJD010000118.1 GCA_947447315.1 Fimbriimonadaceae bacterium | reverse complement strand
TCCCAGGTTGGTACCTGCAGGTGGTGGCTCTCGGTGCTGTGGTTGTCGGACGCTGGTTGGATGCGGGTAAAAGTTGCGTTGGTGGCCGCAATTGGGTTTTCAATTGCGTTTTGCCTGGGAGCGCCGACACTCTTGTCGGCGTTGGGTGGAGGGCGTCGATGGAGTTTGTGAGCGGGGATGGGGAGAAGCGAGGGTGGTACGCGCGGGGTAATCTTCCTCACTTTGACGCCAAGAACACGGTGCAGATGATTACCCTTCGGCAGCATGACTCGCTACCAAAAAGTGTGGTTTCGCAGCTTCGTCTGGACCGTATCGACGGGATGCAAACGCCGGATGAGCGGCGAGAGCTTGAGCAGCAGCTAGATTCTTGCCACGGTAGTTGTCTGCTTGGGAAGCGAGAGGTCGCCGAGGTTTTTGAAGAGTGGCTTTTCCGTCTACACGGGGACCATTTTCTCCTTTTTGCCTATGTGGTGATGCCGAATCACGTTCATTTGCTCTTAGAAGTGGCCGACGAGATGCCGTTGGCCAGCGCGATGAAAACTCTAAAGGAATGTTCGGCACGGGCGATTAATGTTGCGTTGGGTCGCCGGGGGACACTTTGGTGCCGGGAGTATCACGACCGGTTTATAAGGGACTCGAACCATTTTCATGCGGCGGTTCGGTACATCGAGGAAAATCCGGTAAAGGCGGGGTTTGTGCGGTCGGTGGGGGATTGGCGGTTCGGTTCGGGTTGGAAGGGCTGGTCGACATAGGCAGTCCGAAGATGCTTTTTCCGGACGCCGACAGGAGTGTCGGCGGTCCCGGGCCGGGTCTCCCGGGTTGGCGGCTCCAATGCCGCCGACAGGTTAGGAGAGTACGGATTCTGATGACTGGTCGGAGTGTTGGTGGACTTGGTATTGGAGTGAGTCCAGGTTTTCCGGACGCCGACAGGAGTGTCGGCGCTCCCAGGCTTTCGCCCTACTCCGCGACTTTTAGGACGCTTAGGAAGGCTTCTTGGGGGAGCTCTACCGAGCCGATCTGCTTCATTCGCTTCTTGCCCTCTTTCTGCTTCTCTAGGAGCTTTCGCTTTCGGGAGATGTCGCCGCCGTAG
This sequence comes from Fimbriimonadaceae bacterium, assembly GCA_947447315.1. Lineage (GTDB taxonomy): Bacteria > Armatimonadota > Fimbriimonadia > Fimbriimonadales > Fimbriimonadaceae > Fimbriimonas. Next base: position 7,045 of record CANFJD010000118.1, on the reverse strand, counting down.
CACTTGGCGATGACGTTCTTTCGGAACGGCTTGATGCTGTCGGCGGAGATGACCTTGGCGCCGACGGCGGCTTGGACGCGAACCTCGTACTGCTGACGCGGGACAACTTCCTTCAACCTCGCGACCATGGCGCGGCCACGATTGTAGGAGAAATCTTTGTGAACGATGAACGAGAGGGCGTCGACGCCGTCGCCATTGAGAAGGATATCGACCTTCACCAGGTTGCTCACCTGATAATCGTTGATATCGTAATCGAAACTGGCGTAGCCGCGGGTGGCACTCTTCAGCTTGTCGAAGAAGTCCAGGAGGATTTCGCCGAGCGGCAAAACGTAGTGCAAGATGACGCGCTGCGGGGTGGGATATTCAGTCTTAACGTACACTCCGCGCCGCTCTTGGCACATGGTCATGACGGCCCCCACATATTCGTTCGGCACCATGATGGTGGCCTTAACGGTGGGCTCTTCCACAACCTCAATCGTGCTGGGATCGGGCCACTCGGCGGGGTTGGAGATTTGGATGCTCTCCCCGTTTTTCATCGTAAGCCGGTAGTCCACCGACGGGGCGGTGAGAATGAGATCGAGGCCGAACTCGCGTTCGAGGCGCTCGCGAGCGATCTCCATGTGAAGGAGTCCGAGGAATCCGCAGCGGAAACCAAAGCCGAGCGCGGCAGAGGTTTCGGGCTCGAAATCCAGCGAAGCATCGTTGAGCTTGAGCTTATCGATGGCGTCGCGGAGGTCTTCGTACTGGTCGCCATCGCTGGGATACAAGCCGCAGAAGACCATGCTGAGGGCCTTTCGGTAGCCGGGTAGCGCTTCGTGACTCGGGTTTTCGGCCTTGGTGACGGTATCGCCGACCTGGGCATCGCCGATGGATTTCATGGCGGCGGTGATAAAGCCCACTTCGCCGCAAGCGAGGCCGGTGTCATCGGTAAGGGCGGGGCTAAAGTGGCCGGTGGAGTCCAACACGAACTTGGATCCGGTGGACATCATCGTGATGGTATCGCCCTTTTTGACCGTTCCATCCTTTACGCGGACGTAGGCGACGGCACCCTTATAGCCGTCATAGTGGCTGTCGTAGATGAGGGCGCGGGTCGGCGCATTCGGGTCACCCGCGGGAGCGGGGATGCGGGCGACGATGGCTTCGAGGATCTCATCGATGCCGATACCGGCTTTGGCGGAACAGGGAATGGCGTCGGAAGCATCTACGGCGACGGCGCTTTCAATCTCTTCGCGGGCGCGTTCGATATCGGCGTGGGGAAGGTCGATCTTGTTGATGACGGGGACGATTTCCAGGTTCTGGTTCATCGCCATGTTCGCATTGGCGATGGTTTGGGCTTCAACGCCTTGACTCGCGTCGACGACCAGGAGCGCGCCTTCGCACGCGGCGAGGGCGCGGGACACTTCGTAAGTGAAATCGACGTGGCCGGGGGTGTCGATGAGGTTGAGCTGGTAGGTGTTGCCGTCCTGAGCCTTGTACAGCAGGCGAACCGCGGCCATTTTGATGGTGATGCCGCGCTCGCGCTCGATGTCCATGCTGTCCAGCATTTGTTCCTGCGCGGTGCCACGAATAGCACCGCATCGCTCGATGAGTCGATCGGCGAGGGTGGATTTGCCGTGATCGATGTGAGCGATGATGCAGAAATTACGGATAAATCGCTGGTCCATGAAGGTGTTGCCGGGAGGCCCCTTAGTGTACCGGAGGGGTGTTTGCCCGCCGGGATCGGCGGGCTTTTCCGGACCGCCGGAACTACTTCGCGGGGAACGGGCACCCAGCGGTCAGGACTTTGGGGGCGTCGGCGAAGTTGGGGAGCGTTTTGGGGGCTTCCACCATCGTCGCCAATCGACGGGTGATGTCGCGCAGCATGTCTTGGCTGTAACCCGCGTAGTTCTTAGAAATCATGCCGGGCGGGGCAATGAGGGTGGTGAACACGCTTCGAGGAGCCTTATATTGCCGGATGAGGGATAGCTTCTCATCGGCCACCAGCGGGAACTTGGCACCGGTAGCGCTCTGCCAGGCTTTGGCTTGGATCATGTTAGCGTTGATGACTCCCAATACATTCACCTGCCCGGCAAAGAGGGTCTGCAGGCGATTGAAGTAGCGCGCGGCTTCCCGAGAGCAGGGACAATCGGCCTCGATGAAGTACAGGAGAGTGGGCTTATTGGCGTCGGACCGGTACAAGACGCCATCCGTCGCCCCGACCGAGAAGAGGGGAGCGAGGAGGGTTTGGGACTTGGCGGCCTGTTGCTTCATGGCCTCGGTGACGGCATGTTCGGTCGCGGTCTTGAAGTTGGCGACGGCAGCATCGGGATTTTTGCTGACCAGGAATTGCCCCATCAGTCCGCCATCTTCGTGGTTAGACATGTGGCAGTGATACATGAACGCTTCGGTATCGCTGGCGAAGTCATCGAAGCGGGTGAGGAAGGTGACGCTTTCGTTACGGGGAACGTAAAGCGTGTCTTTCCAGCCCTGCTCGTAGTCTTCGACGGGGCCATCGCTGCGACCGACGATTTTGAACTGAACATCGTGGATGTGAAACGAGTGACCAAAGATTTGGTTATTGGCCACGGTCCACTGCTCGGTAGCGCCTAACTTCACCACCTGGTTGATCGTGTGCATGTCAAAGCCCACTTCATCGAAGGTGAAGGGCACGTTGGGCCCCTCGGCGGTGATGTTGAGGGTGCGCCGCTGATTGACTTGGGCGACAGTCGGGAAAACGTTTTTGGTGAGGGTGACCGGCAGGGCGAGCACCGGATGCGCCGTGCGCTTACCGACGTTGAGGTGGAGAAGCTTGAAATCGATGTTATTGAGATAGCCGCCGTTGGGAGGCGTGGTGCCAGCCTCGCCGCCGGGGAACCCAAAGGATTGGTTGGAGTTGTAGGCCATGAGGTCCAAGGCGGCGCCCGGCTTATCCTTCGACAGATCAACGAGGATCTCCACGCGTTCGCCGGTCATGAGGTTCATGCGGGTGACGGGGATGGGCTTGTCGACCAGTCCACCATCGGTGGCGATAACGTAAAAGGGGCGGTTGTCGCTGAGACCCAGCCGGTAGCCACGTTCGATTTCGGCATTTAGGATGCGCAGGCGAACGAACTGCGCGGGGACCGTGGTCTCGGCGTCCATGGTGCCATTGGCGATGGGATAGTCGCCATATTTGTCGTTGTCGCCGTTCTTGCTGAACTGCTGGTTGGTCAGGAATCGGCGACTAGTGAGGGCGAGCGGAATGTCGTCGACGCCATAGGTGCGGGGGAGGGCCAGCTTCGATTCCGTTTCGTCCTGGACGATGATCAGACCACCGGCACCCATCGTGAGCTGGTTTTGGGTGGTGGTGTGGGCGTGGGGGTGATACCAATAGGTTCCGGCCCGGTTCATCACTTTAAAATGCGGCGACCAAGTTTTCCCGGGGGCAATGATATGGTGCGGACCGCCGTCCATGATGGCGGGGATGTGGAAGCCGTGCCAGTGAGTCGTGGTCTCCTCGGCAAGCGAGTTGTGGACGTTGAGCGTCACGTTATCGCCCGCCTTTAACACCAGCGTCGGCCCCCAAAAACTCTCTTTGTTATAGGCAAAGGTGTCGGTAATAGCACCTTTCCAGAAGGACCGTTTGGCGGTATGAAGGTCAAGATTAAACTTTGATCCCGTGACAAGCTGCGGGATTCGAAGCGGTTGGTACGGCCGGGGAGTTTGGGCATAACCCACCATCCCCAGTGCCCAACCGCCCACGGAAATCAAAAGTTTGGAGCTCGGTGCCTTCATCGTGATGATAATGTAGCGTTCCTTTGGTGAGAAAGTTGTGAGCAAACCGGGGCTTGCGGAGATTTTGCTCATAATCTTCAGCAATGCCGGACCCAGCACCCCCACTATCGGCGAGCGCGGCGCAGGTTTTGGCGATTTTCGCCAATGCCCGGGCCGTGAGCCGGGAGATTCCGTCGGACGAATTGGACCGCATCGAGCGGCACCAGATGGAAGACGTCTGGCTAACGGTTCAGGATGATCCATGGTGGGAGCCCTCATGACCCTGTTGCTGGATACGACCGCAGTCATCGATCTGGAGCGAGGTCGTAACGGTGCGGCGGAGGCGTTAGCCGACTGGAAAGGGCCGGTAGCAACGTGCCAGATTACGCTCGCGGAACTGCGGCGGGCCGAAGGCGGCGCGGAAAGGGCGATTGAGCTTGAGTCGGCCATGGCGGTGTGGTCGCTGGATGCGGCTGCGGCCGATCATTACGCGGCGATCACGAACTACCTGCGCGATGGCAGCTGGATGATTGGCGCAAATGACCTGTGGATTGCGGCAATCGCCCGGGCAAACGGGGCGACTTTGCTAACGCGGCACGCGCGAATGTTTCGTCGGGTACCCGGGCTCGAAGTCTTGGGCTACGGACTAGATCCATTCGAGATGCCGGTGGAGTTTCTGCAGTTAGAAGGCGACGAGTAACGTTCTCGCAAAACAGGGTCCCGTTTTTGTGAGCTTGTGATACATTAGGGGCGGCTGTCGGGCCAGTAATTTGCAGATGAAGTACTGGGTTAAAGAAAGTAGCGGTGAATGGACCGGACCGGTGAGTCTCGAAACGCTGCAGAGCTGGATCGACACCGGACAATTGCAGCCGTACATGCTGATCCGAGAGGGAGAAGACGCGTCCGCGAATGCGGCTGGACTCCATCCAGTTCTCACATTCCCGGATCGAGAATTGATTGAGGAATTGCCGCCTGTCATAGCTCCCGAGCACCGGGATCCTCCGATTCGTGACGAGCGTTTGCGTCGGTTTAGCTGGGGGGCATTTGCTTTTACTTGGTTATGGGGTCTATGGCACCGGAAGCCGGGTCTGCTTTTGATCATTCCGTTCGGCTGGACGATGCGTTTGGCGGGTACTCCGCCGATTGTCGCTTCGTCGATCCTCCTGGTGATTGATGTCTGGATTGGTACGCAGGGAAATCAGTGGGCTTGGGAAAGCGAGAGGTTCGAAACGATTGACGAGATGGCCGCCTGCGAGGATATTTGGCATCGGACCGCAATGTGGTTTTTGGGGGTGACAACCATCCTCATGTGTCTGCTTTTTGGTTGGATACTCGACACGATTTCGAATCACTCTCGGGCGATGGGGCCGCCGGAAATCATGTTCTCCAATCCGCGTAAATGAGGGCCGTCGGGCACTGATTGCGGGTAAGTTCTCGCGCATGACGCCAAGTGAACGATTGGCGGCCTGCCGGAACGGGGCGGAGCCGCGGTTGGTTGGGCGATTGCCCTCAGGATTTTTGGTGCTCCATGAGTTTCAGTACTGGCCGGGTTACTGTTTGCTGCTGGCGGATCCGCTGGTCGCGCGACTGAATGATTTGGAGGGGGCAGCCCGGGGGCAGTTCCTCAGCGACATGGCAGAGGTGGGGGATGCACTACTGGAAGTGACCGGGGCGGTGCGCATCAACTACAGCATTTACGGAAATCTAGATCCGTTCTTGCACGCTCACATCGTGCCGCGATATGCGGACGAGGCGGAACCTTACCGGACGATGCCCCCGCTATCGGTACCGGCCGAGATTCGCGATGTTCGGGCGGCTGCGCCCGAGCTTGCGGCGCGGCTACGAGAAGTACTTTTTCACGGGTAATCGCCGTTTGAGTTGTTACACGGCTCTCGGTATCGGTTGGCTTGGATTTCGTGGTTATTGGCGAAGCCGGTGATTCATTGCTCCGAGACTTAAGTGGTTCGATTCCTCGGTTGGAGTTTTCCGGACGCCGAAATGAGGGTTGAGGGTCTCGGGGCGGGGATTAGGGGGTAGCCGTCGGCGGAAGGTAACATTTCCCGCGGTGAGGTGGTTACATCTGCTCCTCATAACGCTCCTTTTCGCAGGGCAGATTCATCTTTGCTCGGCTAGCTACCGCTTGCCCTCGGGGCGCGAATGCGGAGTTTGTCCGACTCTCGAAAACCACCTTTTCGCTGAGTCTTCGACTTTCGCTGATTCTCACAGTTCGCAGCTAATAGTTGCGAACCACGGTGACTGCCACGATTGCTGCGAAATCCGTAGCTGCACGGGGTCGGATGGGCATGGTCAAAGTGCCCTGCAATCGGCCACCTTTGGACTGTATTTCATCTGCCTTCCGACGCGATTTGAATTCTCGGTTGTGGCTGCGCCGCCGATAGTGACGATTGCAGTCCATGTCGAATCGGCACCGGCCACCGGTCCGCCTAGCCCTACTTCCTCCCGCGCGCCGCCTGCACCAACCCGCCATCAGACGTCTGCTGGACGGGGGATCTTGCGTTTGGCGTAGCCAGTTTGATCCTTGCTCCAGCCCGTGATCGGAGAGCAAGCAGTGATCAAACCCATCTATCTCTTACTTCTATCAACATCATCAGTCGCCAGCGCCCAGACGCAAATTTCAGCGACGGATGCCCTAAAGTTAGCGGCGCAAAACCGCCTGGCGCTGTCATCGGCGAAGCTGCGAATTGCCGAGGCCCAGGCGTCGGCGCGCGCATTAGGGACATATTCCCCCCTCGAATTTGGTACCGGTGCTTCTAGCCGAAGTGACACTGGCGCGACCGATCAAGATCTGTATTTGAGCCAAGACATCGACTTGTTTGGTCGTCGTAGCGCAGGTAAGAACCTCGGGGCGGCCGGGGTGATACTGGCGCAAGCAGAATACGGGACGGTAGCATCCGCATTGCAAACCGAGGTGCTGTCGGCATTTGCCGTGACGGTGGCGGCGAAACACCAGCGCGATGTGGCGACGGAACTACAAACGGTGGCGGATGCCGTGTTCGCGGCGACCAAGCGCCGATTTGACGAAGGGAAGATTGCCGAAATTCAAGTGATTCGGGCGACGATTGAGCGGGATCGCGCCCGCCAGCAAGCGGATTTGCGGGCGGCGGAGTACCGAGCATCGACCCAGCGGCTGGCGGGGCTGCTTGGCACGCAGTCGGAGCCGATTGATGTTGCTCCCGACGCCACGATTGAGCCGCTGGCATCCCCAGGAATCGATGCTCGCCCCGACTTGCGGGAGTTGAAGGCAAAGCTGGCGGTGGCAGAACGAGAAGCGGCGGCGATTCAGGTTAGCAAT
>CANFJD010000117.1 GCA_947447315.1 Fimbriimonadaceae bacterium | reverse complement strand
GCATGATGTGCTGATTGTGATATCAGCAATTCTCCACTCGCGATTGAACAATTCCTTAAATATCTTCGATTCAGCGGCCTTGCCCTGACCGATGAGGCTCTTGGTGAGGCCCATCAGTGCCCATCCGTTGTTCGGGGTCTTCTTCAGTTACACCCGAAAAACGGACTCTGCCTCGGCTGGCTTCCCAAGCATCAGAAGATGGGAACAACTGCATTGCGGTGATCTCTTCCCTTGACCAAACAGTTGCGTCACGATCAACGGCCGGACCAAGTTGGGGGCGACACTTCTCCGGGCGCGGAATCGATGAAGATCAGATTGCCGTCTGGATCACGTAACTGAATTGATCCTGCTCGCTCATCAAGTATTACCGGAGGAACCGTCGGCTCAATCTGGTGGGTTACGATGTGCTGCAATATTTCCGGAATGCATCCTCCGCGAAAGTTCAGGCTGAATCGATCTTCATTCATAAACTCCTCCACAAAGAGCCCGATTCTCGCTTGATCGCGCACGAACACTCCCCATCCCTTCGTCGGCTCTCCTTCAACCAATCGAAAGCCAAGGGTCTCGTAGAATCTTTGCGACGCGGCAAAATCCTTCACCCGCAAGCAAACATCAAGCCACCCCAAATCCATCCCCGCCATTATAGTCACTCGAATAGCTGCGTGAGCCAATCCGAGTCGTCGTCAAGAACTAGCAATAAGGGCGCGGCTATTGACGAGGTCTTCCAGGTCGGTGCTCCGGAGAATAATTCCCCGTGTAGACACCCTTAAACCAATATTTCCAGAGATCCAATTTTGTCGGAATCGAAACCAAAGAAATAGCGGAGGTTGATTGGACTGCCCGGGAATGTTCCACTCACTTTGCTGGTGACGACCGTTTTTCCGTCAACAATCTCTACGGCAAATAGCTCGCTGGTGAATGAATACTCCGTAGACGCCTGTTCAATCCATTTCTTGATTGCGGCGCGACCACGGAGATTTGCCCCTCATCGTGAACAACCGCGTCCTCGGCAAAGCAGGCGACCACGGCGTCGATGTTGGTTCGGTCAGCGGCAAAGTAGGTTTCGATCGCTTTCGGTAGCTGAATGGACATCACTTCTGAAGTGAGACCCGTGACAGGGACAGAGAGTTTGACTTCCCTACTGCCGTGAACGCAGATCATGGGATAACTTCCCTCCCAACCGGGCGAATATCTAGCTCGATGGCTGGCAGCAAAAGATCGTGACTCTTTCTTACAATTTCAAATTGCCTTTCAGCACGATTGTCGCTTCCCCGCTGATGACCACCTGATTCTCTCGCAGCTGAATCTCCATTTCTCCCCCTCGTGGCGAGCATTGATACGAATGGAGTTTGGTCTTGCCCAGTTTCTCCGCCCAAAATGGAGCGACGAACCGCTGCACCCCGCCAGTCACCGGGTCTTCGTTTGTCCCACTCCAAGGCCAAAAGTATCTTAACTGGTAATCGTAACGGTCACCATCGTGGGCGGTGACAACGATCCCGTTGATACCCACACAAGCCTTTTCCAGCCGACCAAACTCTGGGGTCAATCGGCACAATTCACCGCATTCCCCAATCTCCACCAAAATGACCGGTGTCTTTTCGGCGCGTTTCACGGTTCGAATCTCTGAGATCCCGATCGCGTCCAGCGCTTCCTCGGCGATCGTGGCGTCTTGAAGTTCCTCGATGGGAAACCCAAAAGCAATGCCTCCAGATTCACTTTTCGTAATCGGAATGGTAACTCCCGAACCCGTGGTCAGCGAGAGACTCGTAACCTCGGGACCGTCGAAAAGCACTTTCGCGGCGGCTAATGTGGCGTGGCCGCAAAGGGGAATTTCCATCTTCGGGGAAAAGAATCGAATCCGGTTACCCAGCACAAATGCCGTTTCGGAAAGTCCGAATTCGCGGGCTATGAGTCCGATCGTGTCGTCATCAATCGTCTCCGGTAGCAGACAAACCGCCGCCGGGTTTCCGCGAAAAGGCTCCCGAGTAAACGAATCAACGATGAATGTTCGAATTTGCATATTGACTTTGGTTTCGAAAACTACGGACGGAATGTGACTGGATCGACCCAGTCTAATGATGCTTCTGAAGCCGAAAGAAAGTGGCCATATCGGTGAAGCCGTAGAGAGATGCAGTTTGAAACTCAACGGTCGCTTCACCGATGGCGTTGCGAAAGAGGTCGTCCCATTCGCCGATCATTGGAGCTGCTAGATCGGCGGCTTCCCGATTTAAGAAGTAGCCAAGACTTAAGTGCGGCGAGAAAGAGGCCTCCGCTCCAAAGCCATACTTTTCTCGGTAGTTTTGGCTGAGGGCGGCCCGGGCTTCGTAAAAGCTGCCAAAGTTCGACGCTTGAAGTGGGATCAATTCAATCGCCAATACGCTTCCCCGCCGCCGCAAACGGCCGTAACCGAATGAGAGATCCCACTTGGCAGCAACGAGACGGCTAACCGCCGCGAGTTTCAAGAATTCTGCCTCGAACGATGAGCACGATGGAAGGGCATCTAGGGTGTGAGTTAAGGATTCGCGGACTTCTTCTCGACATCGAGAAAGGTCCCCGACGTTGGCGACATCAAACGCGGTGACGTGGTACGAGGGAAACGGTAGCGCGCAAAAGCCGAATTTCTGTAGCAAGTAGTCCGCACCGAGCTTTTGCAGACTCTGAGCAGCAAGATAAAACAACTTCCCGTCGGAATCCTCAAGCCAATTTCCGTTCAAAATTTCCAAGCCATCTTGCCGCAGAAAACTGGATTCGGGAGGATCGAATAGCAGGGAGAATCCCGGAAATGGGGCCCACCGCGGCGTCAATCCGCCAATTTTCTTGGTGGTGACGTCTATCATTCAGGCAGTTTACTAAGGGTAAGTAACCGAGTGAACAACCATCCTAAGCGACCTAAATTCACCGCGCTTCAGCCTAAGTCAGAAGTGAAATCGTAAAAGACTCGGAAGCGGTTTCCATCCGGGTCAGCCACCGTAAACTCCCGCAGATTCCATGGCATATCTTCCGGCGCGGCAACAACAATTGCTTCTGCCTCATGCCAGAGGTCGAATAGGCTGTCCGCCGCAACTCGGCTTTCCACATTGATCCAGACAACGACCGGGGCGACATTCGTCTGCCCAGCTCGAAAATTGGGATTCGTGAGAAATAGTCGGCAATCACCTTTGGAGATACCGGCGATGCCACCCGCTTCGCTGCCCCAGTCCAGCGTAAATCCGAGACAGCTCGTGTAGTAGGCAACGGCAGCATCAATGGATTGCACGGGGATTTCTGGCACCGAGGGGGGAAAGTTCATGGCAACATCATTCAATAGGGGATGGCTGCTATTTGCATCCAGTTGCCATTCTAAACGTACCTTGCAATATTGCCAAGTATTCAAAGGACCATACCAATCGCAAGACCGTGTACGATGGTCGGACTCATGGATGTAAATCAGGAGATCGAGCAGTTCATAGAGGCACTCCCGGAACAGAAGCGCAACGAGGTGAAAACGCTTCGCACCATCGCCGAGCAGCAATTTCCAGAAGCAAAACGCTGGTATTTGGACGGTCTGGATAGCACCGGTAAGGTGGTGGCAAATCCTAGCATTGGGTACGGAAACTACACGATGCGTTACGCGGACGGATCTACCAGGGAGTTCTATCAGGTAGGAATCAGCGCGAACAAGGCTGGAATTTCCATTTATGTCATGGGGCTGCCCGACAAGAAATACCTAGCCGAACAATTCGGGACAAAAATCGGCAAAGCGACCGTTAGCGGATATTGCATCAAGTTCAAGTCGATACGAGATGTAGATCTTGAAGTGATTAAGTCGGCCATGCAGGCGGCAATTACTGCCCAATCATCGCCTTAACGTCAAAAGCGGTTTCGCCGGTTAGCCTGATCTAGGCACTGCTCCTCGAAGTCAGCAATATCTGCCCACTTGCCCAAACTAGCCACCTCGACCCGCATAATAGCAAGCATGTTCCAGGGGGCGGGGGCCCAAACCGGGTGAGTACAGTATCAAGCTGGACTTTCGTCACCGGTGGCACCCTCGCGCCCGACGCCACAAGCTACGTAGAGCGTCAAGCCGACCGTGACCTACTAGAAAGTCTCCAAAATGGCGAGACCTGCTACGTGCTAAACAGCCGCCAAATGGGCAAGTCCAGCCTGTGCGTCCGCACCATCGGTCGCCTGCGAGCGGCGGGCACCCGCACTGCCTTCCTGGATCTCACGAAGTTCGGTGGCCGAAACCTCACCGCCGAGCAATGGTACGCCGCGCTCCTTTCGGAGGTCGGACGCGAACTTGGGATGCGGGCTGAGTTCGTCTCCTACTGGAAAGAAAATGCCAATCTGCCTCCCGTTCAAGGGCTGTTTGGCGGCATCATCGAGCTTGGCCTCAGCGAAATTAGTCCTCTGGCTATTTTCGTCGATGAGATTGATGTCACGTTATCGTTCCCGTTTTCCGCCGACGAGTTTTTTGCCGCCATTCGCCAGTGCTGCGTTGGACGCGCATCCGAACTTCGCCTGAAGCAGCTCACGTTTTGTCTCCTCGGAACCGTTCCGTTTGCCTCTGACTTTTTGGCTTGGTTCGCTCCTGGCACAACTCCCGCTCCACCGAGCCAGGCGGTCCCTAGGGAAAGCTCAGCGTTGTCATCGCCTATGCTACCGAGGCAAACCTATTCATTCAAGACGTTAACCAATCGCCGTTTAACGTCGGGCGTAAAATTGACCTCGCCGGTTTCAATCTGCAGCAAACCGTCGAGCTAAACGCCCGCTACGGAAGCCCACTCGCGAGCAATGCCGAAACCGAGGCCCTTCACGCACTCATCGGAGGTCAGCCATTTCTCACTCGGGCGGCTCTCGACGCCTTAGCTCGAAGCAAGCAGTCATTCTCCAGTTTGCTTTCCAATGCCGATTCTGATAAGGGACCTTTCAACGACCATTTGAAAAGACTCCTGATCTCCGTCACCAAATTCCCCGCCATTACCGACTACATCAAGCAAGTGCTAGCGGGATGCGCCACTCCGCAAAGCGATTCGTATTACCGCCTCCTCGCCGCCGGAATCAGCCGGCTGAGTCCAGAAGGCGACGTAGTATTTCGTTGCTAGCTCTACCGGACGTATTTAGCCCGTATGTTGGAAACTGTTGATTAGAGGATCTCTCGCGAAACGCGGTTCCTCTCGTCGAGCAATCACCGAATCCGCGGTGTAAGATATGCGAACCGGTGTGAGATCGGCACAGTTATTCCAGAAGAAAAGTTGACGGCATCGATCTTCCTTAGGTCGGAGCCACAGATCGACCGACCCTGCTTCACCTCCAGTTTTGGCTTCGGCTAGCTTTCCGAGCCTTTGAGCTGGCTCGATCCGTCGGTGGGCTTTGGTCAGCTAATACCCGTGTTCAACCAAACGTGACCCCATTCCACGACGAAACCGCGACCATCAAACCGTGGTTCCCGTTCAAAGTCGTGGAGCGGTATGACCTAAGCTAAGTAAATCTCCTGGTCATCCCAGCAGGTTTGGATATAGTCGATCTGGCCCGTGTGGAGCGTGGCGTGCCAGCCAGGTAGAGCGATGAGCCAATTTGCCGGCATTTTCCAACCCATGCTTGTATCAATGGCGGTGCCTATCAGCTCCTCGGGAAAGTTGTCCAGCGCAACCAGGACCTCCGCGGTGCCGGCCCGGAACGCTGATTCCATTTCCTCCCGGCTGGTAATCGCAATTTCTTCCGCATTCCGGGTTGCCAACCATTCTTCCAAGTTATCGAAAGCGGGAAGATTTCGGTCATTAATCATCTTGGCGAATCGACCCGCATACAAAGCGGTGTGCGCAGCTACTCGGAGGGGAGTCTTGGCGGTTGGGACCGGTGCCCAGTTAAGTCGGTCGTCAGGGATGTGAGCAAAGTTACGGAGAAACATTTCCATTCCATCGGTCGCGCTTTGCTTGGCAGCGGCCATGAGGGCATTCATATCGCCATGCTACCGGGATATGAATTAACTCCGCGATGGGCAGAAAGCAAATTTTGCCTTGACACCCACGATTTCGGGCAAACTAGGCGCGTGGTGGCGGCAGCAGAAAAAACAGTAATGTTCTCGGCCCGACTCTATCGGCCAGTAGAGACAAACGGTGACGAATCTTGGGCGTTCTGCGATTTGCCCGACGATGTCAGCGAAATGCTTCCGTCCCGCGGACAGGTGGCAGCGACGGTCGAGATCAATGGGGTTTCACGCCTGCTGGTGATGCAGCCCAATGGAACAGGCGGACACTGGATGAAAGTAGACGCCGAGCTGCAATCAGCCACCGGTGCATCGATTGGGCAGCAACTTGATATCAGTTTAACTCCCTCGAAATCGTGGCCCGATCCGGACGTGCCGATCGACTTTGCGAAACAGCTTGAGGCGAACGGTGCGGCAGACTCCACCTGGAACGTGATCACTACGGCGGCGAAAACCGACTGGATTTTCTGGATGGAATCCGCTAAGAAGTCAGAGACTCGGCAAAAAAGGATTGAGGCGACTTGCGATATGTTGGCAAATGGCAAGCGCCGGGTGTGTTGCTTTGATCGGTCGGGAATGTATAGCAACAGCATCAAGGGCCCCGTCGCCCGGGAGTAGGCCGACGGTCCTAGGACTAGGAACTCCGAAAAAGGAAAGGGCGTTCTTGATCGATACACTCCGAAGGGGAGTAGCGCCTGCTCTGCAGGAATTCGAATCGTCAGTACGCTCTCCGGAGCCGGTTCGGATTGTAAATGCGAGACCTTCATCGTCATGCGATGAAGGTCTTTTTTGTCGCGGACGAATAGTGTCATGGAAGAACAATATGAACTGTCCGAACTGCAGAATCCCCCTCGTCATTACCGAGCGACAACGCGTTGAGATCGACTACTGTCCCCAGTGCCGGGGCGTTTGGCTAGACCGCGGCGAGCTCGACAAGATTGTCGAGCGCTCAGAGGTGGTACGTCGCGACGATGACGACGACCATTACCCGCGCCAGCCGAAGTACAGCGGAGACTCTAAGGATTACTCCTATCATTCTAAGAAGAAGAAAGGCTTCTTGGGAGACCTGTTCGACTTCTGATGGCAGAACTTGCAGGCGTCCCTTTATGGATCTGGGGATCATTCCTCGGGTTTGTTGGCCTCATGTTGGCGCTCGACCTGGGTGTTTTTCACAGAACCGCCCACAAGGTAGAAGTCAAGGAGGCACTCATTTGGAGCGGAGTTTGGATCGCACTAGCCCTGGTCTTCAACGCCGGACTATTTGCCTTTTGGAACCAAATTCAACCCGGCAGCGGCTACACCAACTCCGAAGCCGGGGTGGCTTTTCTCACTGGCTACTTGATCGAGAAAGCGTTAAGCATTGACAACATCTTTGTCTTTCTGATTGTCTTCTCGTACTTCCAGGTGCCCGAGAAGTATCAACACAAGGTGCTTTTCTGGGGGATCATTGGAGCGCTGATTTTCCGAGCGCTGTTCATTGCTGCCGGGGCCGCGATCCTAGAGAAATTCTTCTGGACGATGATCATCTTCAGCGTCTTCCTGGTTGCCACCGGGGTGAAAATGGCGCTGTCGCACGACAAGAAGGTAGACCCTGAAAAGAATCCGATCGTAAAGTTCTTCCGTCGAATCATGCCGGTCACGAACGAGTACCACGGGGACAAGTTCACGGTTAGGATTGACGGAAAACGATGGGCGACGCCGCTCCTGCTTGTATTGGTGGTGGTGGAATTCACGGACGTAATTTTCGCGGTGGACTCGATTCCAGCAATTTTCGCGATCACCTCTAATCCATTTATCGTGTTCACCTCCAACGTGTTCGCGATTCTCGGCTTACGTTCCCTGTTCTTTGCCTTGGCCGGACTCATGCAGATGTTCCACTACTTGTCGTACGGCTTAGCTGCCATCCTCATTTTTGTGGGCGGAAAGATGATGTATGGATACGTGGAAAAGGCAGTGTTCGTAGATTGGCCAAAGTTCCCCCCGTTGATCTCGCTCGTTGTGATCGCCTGCATCCTCGGTGTCGCGATCTTAGCATCCATTCGACGTCCACTTCCTCAACCGGAGTAGACAAAGAAAAAAACTCGACTCGGCCAGATGGCCGAGTCGCTCTTGTTTGCTTTAGGACAACTTAGTTCTTTACTAACATTGATGCCTGAGCTTTAGCGGGCAAGTTTTCGGCGTCGCCAGCAAAGGTGACTTCCACCTTCTGCTGGGAACCGT
>CANFJD010000116.1 GCA_947447315.1 Fimbriimonadaceae bacterium | reverse complement strand
GGTGACGGGATCGATGTGGACGCAACCAAAGAAAATCTCCTGTGAACGCTGACCCACCTCTCCCTTCTTCGCAATTTCCAGGAAGTTCCCGAGACGATTTGGACTAAAGGTCGCGCTCAAGATGTAGGAGCTAATCTTGCCGCTACCAGTTAGGACCATCACGCCGGTGGGGTGATTCACCCGGTCGCCCTTCTCGTCAAAAACATAGTAAAAGCCCAGCGAGTTTGCAATGGCGCCTACCTGGTCGAGTGAGCCAGTTAAGAAATGCCAGCCCGGTCCGCTTGCCGCATCCTTGTATTCGCGCAGAGTAAACGCCTTCTTGGCGGCGGCGAGGTCGTAGGTCTCTTTTGGGTGAAGGCCGAGCGCAATCACGTCAACATCACGACCGACTTTCCAACCGGGCATCTGGCGCAGAGCCTCTACAACGCCGTTGAGTTCTAGATTGCACACGCCGGTGCATCGGTAGAAAATCGGCAATACGATCACTGGCCGTCCGCGGACCAGTTCCTTAAAATTGGTCGCCTTACCAAGCTCATCGGTGACCACCGAGGTCTGATCGATCGTTTCGCCGAGACGTTGCTCCACGCGAATTTTCTTCATTTCCGGGCTGGTGATCGCCGGATCCGAATCGACCTGAAGGCCGGTGGAATACTGTCCAAACGATACGGCGGCCAGAGCCAAGCCCGAGACCACCGTAACCATTATCTTCGCCGGACCGTAACCCATACTCGCAGTTTACTGCCCGGAAACATCCATCCCGTGAGGCTTAAGAAAACCGCAGGGGACGGAAGGCGAAGGCGTACGTGACGTCATTCAGGTATGCCAGATCGAGGCCCTTTGAATCAAGCGTTGGTGCCAGTTTCGGCCCGTTCGAGGCCCAGGCGAAACCGGAATATCCACCGAACGACGGGACAATTCCCTGGTACCAGCCGGTTTCTGAGAAGACCGCCCCGAACTCGGCGAGAATTGCCTCCAGCGAGTACGGACAGAAAACCAGGTTATCCGCCTGAGTAACCACAAATCCACCCGGGGAAAGGCACCGGCGGACATCTTGATAGAACTCACGGGTGAATAGCATCTCGCTCAGATTCCCCTCTTCCCCTTCGTAGACGTCAGTGGAATCGGCGACGATGAGATCGTAAGGCTCGGTTACGTCCTTGATGAACTGGAATGCATCCGCGATGTGAAGATGGACTCGAGGATCGTCGAAAGCTCCGTTTGAAACGGACGGTAAGAATTCGCGGGACGCTTCCACCACACCGGCGTCGATTTCGACCATATCGATGGACTCCAACGAAGAATGGCGGCACAATTCTCGAATCACACCACCATCACCGCCGCCGATAACCAGCGCTCGGCGCGGGGAGTCAACGCTGAGTAGCGGCACGTGAACCAGCAATTCGTGATAGGCCCTTTCGTCAAATTCGGTGAGTTGAATATGGCCATCTAACAAGAGAAGGCGACCAAATACCTCGGTGTCGATGATTTCGATGGTCTGAAATTCGGTCTTTTTATGGAGTAGGCGCTCGCGAATTTGCACATTGACAGAGATCTTTTCGCCGCGAATGGGCATCGTGAAGTGGCTCATAGAAAGAGTAGACCCGAAGTAAACTGTGCTCAGCCGCCCCGATAGCTCAGCGGATAGAGCACCCGCCTTCTAAGCGGATGGTCGTTGGTTCGATTCCAATTCGGGGCGCCAATTCCCGCATTTTTCACCAAATTCGTAAAAACGGGTATTTTTTCGGAAAGATTTCGCTCTTTTTTTGCACATGTTCATGTACTGTTCAGCATGTTTCGAACATATCGGCGAGCTGACGCGTTGAATAAGGCAATCCGAACCGGAGGCTAGTTTTTCAATGGCGAAAAGCATCGTAAAGTTAAAATCATCAAGGCAATCAGATTCGTTCACTCCCTTGCCGGGCGAATCGATGCGCTATGTCCTCCTTTTGAACGGAGTTATCCCCGGGGTCCATCCCCAATTTGATTCGCGGAATGATGCCGAAGACTGGTTGCGAACCGAATTGGAGAAATCGGCCCCCCACGCGCTACCCAGCCTAACCGGACCAATCTCACTGGTCCTAGTGCTGTGATCTAGCTGTGGATCGCCTGCCACAGCATGGCGGCGGCAGCGACATTGGTGCGATGACCGGATCGTTCGGCAACCACGTTGAGAGCGCGGATGGGAACGCCCGCCAACGCAAGGTCACCCACCAAGTCAAGCAGCTTATGGCGCGCGGGCTCATCGGGGAAACGCGGCTCGTTTTTGTAAGCATCAGGCCCCAGCACCAAACAGCTACTTTCATCCAGACCCAGACCTAAACCCAGGGCAGTGATGTGACCAATTTCTTCGAGCAGCGCGAACGTGCGGGCAGGGGCCACCTGGTTGGCAAACTCGTCCGGTCCGTGAACTTCGTGCGTCTGGGTGCCGGGCCATCGTTCGTCCTGAATGTACTCATAGCGCCACACGCCATCCCCGCGAGAAATGGCGATCTTGATCGAATCCTCTTGAAAGAATAATCGGCGATAAAGGTCTGGGATTTCGACGGTTGAACTGTCGCCCGAGAGCGGCACCAGCGTGGCTGACCGAAGGAGTTCCACAAACGGGCGGGCGCTGCCATCTACGCCTGGCATCTCCGGATAAGTGACCTCAATTTCCAAGTCGGTGATTTCTAATCCGGCAATCGCCGCCATCACGTGCTCAATGGTGGAGATAGTGCCTAACCGGGTGCACCGGGTGGTATCAGAGATATTTTCAGGAATGGCCCGCACCCGCTCGGATTCGCAACGAAACCAGATTCCGTCCGTGCTGGGATGGAAGGTGAGTTGGACAGGCTCCCCGGTGTGCAGGCCCTTTCCGTCGAGAGAGACTGACTGTTCAATGGTGATGCGGGGAATGATCATTCGGTTTCCTTCGATTCGGTAGCAGAAGCCTCGTACGCGGCGAGCCGCTTTTCGAGGTCGCGCATGCGGCGCAAGATTTCGGGCAGTCGGTTGGTGGCCACCAGCACCCGGGCCGCTTCGCGATACGGGAGCGCCGGATAGCCAAGATAAGCACCGGGTGTCGTCAGGTCACCCGTCACGCCAGTTCGACCGCCAAGGGTGATGCCATCTCCGACATGAACGTGATCGGCCAATGCGGTTTGACCCGCCAAAGTGACGTTTTTGCCAACGGTGCTGCTTCCGGCAAGCCCAACGAATGCCGCCAGAACGGTGTGATCTCCAATGGATACGTTATGGGCGACCTGGCAAAGGTTATCGATTTTAACGTCGTTTCCAACTCGAGTTGCTCCGGCGGTGGCGCGATCAACGGCACTGATAGCTCCGATTTCGACATCACTCCCGATCTCTACGCGACCAGCTTGCGGCACCTTTTGCTGACGCTTCCCGTCCCAAACAAAGCCGAACCCGTCGGCCCCGACCACGGCGTTAGCATGAATGATCGAGCGATCGCCAACCGTGACGTCTCGATACAAAACCGCCCCGGGATAAACCGCCACCGATTCGCCGATGAGGCAATCCTCCCCGACAAAGGCGTGGGGATAGATCCGAGTGTTCGCCCCGATCCTTACGCCGGCTTCCACGACGGCGTAGGCGCCGATCTGCGCGGATGGATCAATCCAGGCATCGTCACTCACGACAGCGGTGGCATGAATGCCATGGGCAATCGGAAGCGGTCGGGCACACATGCCCAAAAACTGCGCAAAGGCTCTTCTTGGGCTGGCGACCTGGATAACGCTGGCCGTCCCCCGGGCGATGCCAGATCCAACAATAATGCCACCCACAGGAACGGAATCGGCCCGCTCCCGGTACTTTTCGGACTCGGCGAAGGTGAGCCCGGTTTCGTCGGGATCTCCGGCCGGACTTGGGCGGAAGACCCGGGCGTTAGGATCGCCATCCACCTGCCCTTGAAATAGTTCGGCGAGTTCCCCTAACGTCCAGCCTGATTCTCTGCGTTCCATTTAATAAATTCGTCGGTGGCATCCCGCCCCCCGGGTTGGACTTGGTACCGATTGACGGCGGCCCAGATTCTCACCTGCCCCTCCAGCATCTTCTTTTGCCAAAGGGCCGCGTTTGCGTCCAACGCAGAATCTACCTTTGGCGCAGGTTCTGGTGCTGGCATGCGGGGAGGGGTGATGGTGCGGGCGGGAATCGCGGGCATCCGGATGGTTTGCCCACCGGCGAGGTCGAGATGAAGGCTTTGGCGGGCACGATTGACTTGCTCGGATGCCTCCGTTTCTGCCCGACGGCGAAGATCATCGGCATTCAGCTCGATCTTGAGCCGCGAATCCGTCCGATCCATCGCGTTCTGGTTGTCGATTTCATCGAGCAACGCTTTGACCGTAGCTTCAAAGCTCTCATCTAGCTGAGTGATCTCGCCGCGAAGCGCCTTCGCCTCGTCGAATTTCTCCTGAGAAACTTTGCCCAGCGGCGCTTCGGGCGGCACGGAAGTTGGATTGGGATCGGGAAATCCGGCAAGAAATGCGAGGCGCGTCACCCGCGGCAGCCGGTCGGCCGCGTATTGCTCGAACACCAGGCGAATGTTAGCGTTTAAGTCGTCGTAGCGTTTTCGTTCCCGGTCAGAAAGAGCCGCTAGTTCTTTCAGTTCAAACCGGCGGGCGAGGCGAGCGTATAACTGTGCCAATCCCTTTTCCAATTTTCGTCGAGTTTCCTCTTGCTGCTCAGCGAGGAGTTTTTCCACCGCCCGAACATCCTTCACTTGAGTGATGAGTTCCACCGCCGGTCGACCGGGGATCAGAACCGCCCCAGGAACGGCCGTGACCGTGACGCCGGGGGCAGACGGAGTTCCCGTTTCCCAGGCAGCCTTAGGAACCCGGGAAAAGTCAACGGATACGGACTCCTTCGAGGAGTGACTACACCCGATGAAAATCCCTGCGGTTACGGCCAGAGTCGCGGAGGCAATCCACCGTAGCATCGGGGATTACTTTTTAGCGTTCATGGCAGCCAGGGTGCCGTCGGAAAGGTCATTGGCTCCAAACGGGGCAACTCCCACTTCAAAAACTACACTGAAACCCTGTGCGGTGGCAACTTCCTTAATCGCGGCGCGGGCTTTCTCGATACTCTTGACCTTTTGCTGATTGGCCCAATCCTGCATTTCGTTGGCGAACTGATTCAGGAGGCGCTGGGCGTACTCGTTCATTGCCTGGCTTCGCCGGGAGTATTCATCAAGCAAAGTGCGCTCTTCGGGCGTGATATTTGGCTTGGTGGAGATCTCCTGCCACTTCTTGTTCGCGGCAACCACATCGGCCTTGATGCGTTCCATTTCCGCCTTTTCTTCGGTGGTAGGTTGCGGCTTCAACGTAAGGTCGCGAAGCCGTTGGGCCTGCTCGGTAGTGAGAACTCGGTTGGTATCGATGAACTCCAGCAGACCCTCGCGGGCGCTTTTCATTTTCTCGTAGGTGTCGGCGTTTCCCTTGCCGTAATCACTCTGTTCCACCACCTTGGCTATGTCAACCACGCCAACTTTTTCGGTGGCCTGGGTGAAGCCACCGGCCAGCACCACGGCCAATAAAGCCGAAAACATGACCCAACCGAGCTGATGGAATTTCATGAGCGATCTTTTCCTACGCTTACTTGTTCTTTGCGTTCATTGTCTTGAGCGCTTCCGGCGTCAAGTCATTGGCGGAATATGGCGCTACCTCATCGGTAAGCACCACGGTGAAACCCTGCTTTTGCGCGGTTTCGGACACGGCCGCTTTCACCTTATCCAGGGTGTCAAGACGGAGTTTCTCTTGCCGCTGCTGAAGTTCTTGACCGAATGCTTCCTGGGCGGTGGGCAAGAACTGCTCGTTGTCCTGAACGTTCTTTTGGAATGCGGTCAACTGTGTCTTCTCGGCAGGCGAAAGGCTGGCTTTGGTTTGGAGGCTACGATAGGTCGTATCGGATGCGATGGCGGCGGTACGAATGCGTTCGATTTCCGCGCGGTCACCCTCGGATTGATTCTCTTTGATGCTGAGATCGCGGAACTTGAGTAGTTCGGCGTTAGGGTGCATCTTGTAGCTATTGATGAACTGAAGGACGGCGGAACGAGCAGCTCCAGACGACTTCAGAGCAGCATCCTGCCGCTTTACGTAGTCGGACTCGTTGAAGACCTTGCCCATGTTGACCGTGCCGATCTTGGTGGTGGCACCTTGGAATCCACTGCCGGCCATGAAGGCGAATCCGACGGCCATCGCGCCTGCGACAACCCATCCTGCGTTGTTTGATCGAATATTCATATGCTTTACCTTTAGAAAGACGTTCCGATGATGAAGTGGGTGCGGCTGCGACCCTGTTCGTTGAATCCGATGTCAATTCGGATTGGACCAAGAGGAGTACGGAAGCTGAGTCCCAATCCGTAGCCGACGTGCAAATCGATTTTGTTCGACTGCGAGAATGAGTTCACCGATGGATATCCGCCCCAGGCGCCGCCGTAGTCCACAAAGCCGATGGCGTTGAAGGATCGTTGGATAGGGTATCGGTATTCCAAGTTCGTAATGAACATGTTTTTGCCCCAGAACCGATCTTCATCGTAACCGCGGACCGTGTCCGAGCCACCGACAAAATACTGTTCGAAGAACGGCACGGTTCCCGAGATCGTAGCGGCGCGGGCGCGGAACGCCAGCACCTTTCGCGGAGCATCAAAGTCCTGTCGCGTACGCTTAGGCTGATTGGTGAAGTAGCGGCGATACTCGAAAGACGCCTTGGTGAAGAAGTGGGTGCCGACGATGGATTGATCGTTGATGGCCCCGCCCACTTCGTCGATCCGGGCGATACCAGGCTCTAGCGTGAGCTGAGTGTAATAGCCAAATGCCGGGTCCGTCGGAAGATCGCGGCGATCGAACGTGGAGTTACCCGCCACGCTAAATACCGTTCCGTCTTGGCGGACAAAGCTGTTCTGGTCCAGGGTGGACGGAATGTTGTTTGTCTTAACGTTCTCAAGTTTGGTGGTGATGCCGAGGCTGAGATCATCGTTGCGGGCGCGGGAGAACGAGATAGCGCCGCCGGTACGGCGTTCGTTATACGAAGCGTCGTTGGTGATAGAGTTTCCGCCGAAGATTCCCGCAAATCGGTACTGAACGCGGCTATAAAGCTGCGCACTGAAGACGGTATCGCTGGAATCGTAAAATGGGTTGAGGTATTCGAGACCAACGGAAGCGCCGCCGCCACCGGTCGTCTGCAAGAGGTCCAGACCAACCGTCTGGCCGGTACCGTTCAGGTTATTTTCCGAGAGTCGCAACGTTCCCGCGATGGAGTTTTGCGGGTCGATCTGGAGACCGACGTTGAACATTCCAGTGCGAGATTCTTTTACGCTTACCGTAAGATCGATCTTGCCGGGCTCGCGTTCGGCGTCTTCCGAACTCTTCAGGCTGCCGGGCTCGAACCAGCCGGTGCTAGCGATGCGGCGAAGATCTTTGGTCCAGCGATCGCCACTGAATGCGTCGCCAGGACGGGTTTTGATGAGGCGACCAAAAACCCAGTCTTTCGTGCGAACGTTGCCCTGCACGCTGACGGTGCCAACTTTCAACTCGACGATACTGAGATTGATGGTGCCAGTGGAACCTTTCAGCGGCGTGAAGTCGGCCACGTCGGCAAAGTAGCCGCGCTTCGAATACGCATCCTGAATCGCTTTGATGCTGGGGCCGACTGCGTTGGCGTTGAACACCTGACCGGGGGCGAGGGTGATGGTCTTGAGGATTTCCGCCGTGGTCAGGCCCGTGTTGCCCACCACCCTGATCTCCTTGATTACCGGATACTCCTCGACATCGACGGTAACGTTGTAGTTACCGGCTTCTAGCGGAGTGGGACGGACACTGACCGCGGAGAAGAAACCGAGATCTTCAATCGCCTTTTTGTCTTTGTCCAGGTTATCTTGGATGTAGGGCTGCCCAACTTTGGTGCGCATGACCCCGGTGATCACTTCGGTATTGACGCGGGAATTTCCGCGGATCATTATCTCTTTAATCACGGAGGAGTCTTGACCCCAGGCAATCGCGACGGCGATTGATAGCAACAATGAAACTGGGATTTTTCCTCTCAAGCTTTCTCCACTTCTCAACAGCCGAGGCGTATTGGGCGAACCGACATGGTCTGGCGCGCCAATTCAATGTACCCGTCTGTTGTTTCTCCCGTACCAAACGAGCGGGGCCGCATTGCGTTACCAATAGACCTACCGGGTTGGACGGAAATTCCCCGTCTTTCAGCCT
>CANFJD010000115.1 GCA_947447315.1 Fimbriimonadaceae bacterium | reverse complement strand
CGATGCGGGGGCATTTGCCGATTGGGGATTGGCCAAGAATTTGCTGGTTCCCTACCGCGTTCAGTCTCGTCGTCTGCAAGAGGGCGAATCGACCATGGTAGCCGTGTATCTGGATGAACGTTCAGAGCGGCTTTGCGGGACCACGATGGTTGATCGCGTGTTGACAGACCCTGCTCCGTATCAGGGCGGGGAGATGGTATCGGCGGTTCCGTACCGGCGGCTGGATAATGGGTATGCGATCGTAGTTGAAAAGCGATTTCTTGGAGTTACGCAAGATTATCCGCAACTTGAGTTGGGGCGCCCCCTTCGCGGATTCATTGGCGGCACCCGAGACGGCCGCGTTTCGCTTGTTCCACGTCCTACAGGATCGGCCGGCTACGAAGACTCGATTGAAAAGCTGCGGACACTCTTGCGCAGAAACGAAGGATGGCTGGGGTTAACGGATCAGGCTTCACCGGAAGAAATCCGTCGTAAAACCGGCTTGAGTAAGGCTGCCTTCAAGCGGGCGATCGGCGGAATGTTGAAGGCGGGACTGATCACCTTAGAAACCCACGGAATTCGCCAAAAAAATTCTTGATTTCGACAGCAGTAGTGAATATTCTGCGAAATTATGCCGTCAAGATAACGTAATAAGTAGCACGTCTAGGTTAGACTGGACTTTCCCCGGCTCGAACTTTCGTTATGTCTGGACACTATTTTCGGTCTTTTAGATTCACCACGCTGTCCCGTGCAGTTTGGATTGCCGCAACGTGCTCAGTTTTGGCCGTGGGCGCCACATCTTTGGCTCAGACGAAGCAGAAAGCGAAGCCAGCGGCGGCACCGAAAACGTTCACCTACGCCAAGAACGTGAGGCCATTCGTCGGCAAATACTGCGGTTCTTGCCACGGAGATAAAGATCCGGTTGCTGGACTCTCTTTGACTAAATACAAGTCCGAAAGCCAGCTCAAAGAGGCATCGGAACAATGGCTGAAAGCAGTATCTAATGTCCGCAGTCTGCATATGCCGCCGAAGGGGATGCCTGCTCCCACAAAAGCAGAACGCGAAAGTTTCTCGGCTGCAGTGGAGGGCATTGTGGTTGGAGACTGCCGCCTCGCTGATCCCGGCAAGGTGACCTTGCGTCGATTAAACCGTGCGGAATACAACAATACGGTCCGTGATCTTCTCGGCGTTGATTTTCGACCGGCCGACGACTTCCCTTCTGACGACGTTGGATACGGATTTGACAATATTGCAGATGTCCTCTCCATCTCACCACTCTTGATGGAGAAGTATCTCAATGCTGCCGAGCAAGTAGTAACGAAGGCGCTTCCGGTGCCGGTGAGTAAGTCACGCGCGATCGGGGGACAAGATCTTGCCGTCACCGGTGGGGCCACCCGGGACGACGATAGTTGCGATATGAGTGGGAATGCCACCGCAACGGCAAAATTCACCGTCCCACAGCAAGGTCTCTACAACATCAAGGTGACGGCCTACGGGGAACAAGGAGGCGATACTTTTCCAATCATGGCCGTGGGTTTGAACGGTCAAGAGGTTCAGCGAGTTGAAGTTAAAGGGCGTCCCGCCTCCGATTACGAATTTCCGGTGAAGGCCCAGAAGGGTGAGAACATTGTCACCGTCAGCTTTACGAACGACTTTTACGACCCCAACCAGCCGGCAGGTAAGAAAGATCGCAATCTGATCATCAAGACCGTTGATCTTTACGGTCCGAAATCTGGCGACCTAGATGCTCCAGATTCGCTGAAAAAGATCATTCCCGTCCAGCCGATGCCCGGAAAGGAAGTGGAAATGGCCTCCACCATTTTCCGTAAGTTCGCGACTAGAGCCTTCCGGCGACCAGCGACGGATGACGAAGTCAATCGACTGACAAAGTTGTTTGATCTGAGTCAGAAGACGAAGCAGCCTTTTAACGAGGGCATTCAGTTGGGATTAACGGCTGTGCTTGTGTCGCCGAATTTCCTGTTCAAAGTGGAGACGACGCCAAAGAACATGGTGGCTTCGCGTGCTCTCAACGATTACGAATTAGCAACACGCCTCAGCTACTTCCTGTGGTCTACGATGCCCGATGACCGCCTTATGTCGCTAGCCAGTCAGGGCAAACTTCGAAACCCAGACACCCTTGCCCAAGAGGCAAAGCGGATGCTTGCGGATCCTAAAGTCGGGGGGCTCTCGGACAATTTTGCAGAGCAATGGCTCAATCTTCGCAAGCTGGAAATCTTCCATCCCGAACCGGAGCAGTTTCCAACCTACACGGACCATTTGCGCGATTCCATGAAAGGTGAGACGAAGACTTACTTCAAGTACATCCTCACACAAAATCGTAGCGTGCTGGAGTTCTTGAACAGTAACTACTCGTTCATCAACGCGCCGTTGGCGGCCCATTACGGGATCCAAGGCGTAACGGGTGATGAACTCCGCCGGGTGACCCTCACCGGCAATCAACGGGGTGGCATCTTGAGTCAGGCCAGCATCCTAGCGATCACCAGCAATCCTACTCGTACCTCTCCGGTCAAGCGTGGCAAGTGGGTCCTGGAAAACATTCTCGGTACCCCGCCACCTCCGCCCCCTCCTGGAGTCGGCGATTTGGGAGACGCAAATCAGGTGCTTTCGGCGAAGAACCTCCGAGAACGCTTAGAGCTTCACCGGAAGAAGCCAGACTGCTTTAGTTGCCATTCCCGCATGGATCCGCTTGGCTTCAGTATGGAGAATTACGACGCGGTGGGCCGGTGGCGAAAAACCGAGAATGGGCTTCCGATCGACAATTCCGGAGTGCTTCCCGACGGAAAGAATTTTGCCGGACCGGCTCAGTTGAAAGAGATTCTTTTACAGAAGAAGGATCAGTTCGTTCATACGCTTTCCGACCGCCTGATGACGTATGCGCTTGGCCGAGGGATGGATCCCAGTGACCGCTGTGTTCTAGATGACATCACCCGAAAGACAGCGATCAACAATTATCAGTTTCAGACCATCATCACCGAGATCGTAAGAAGCGATCCGTTCCGAAAACGAAGCGCAAAACCATGACACCCATCAATCGTCGTACATTTCTCAAAGGAGCCGGCACGCTCGTGGCTCTGCCCGCTCTCGAACGAATGTTGCCATCTATGGCGATGGCCTCAACGGTGAAAGCGGTAGCGCCTACGCGAATGGCTTTCATGTTCGTGCCGAATGGCGTGAATATGTCCCATTGGACTCCGGCAGCCGAGGGCCCGTTGTCCGCCCAACTTCCCGAGACTCTTTCGCCGCTAGCTGATTTGCGCTCTGACTTCAACGTACTCACGGGCCTCACTCAACAACACGCGTTTGCAAATGGCGACGGCCCCGGCGACCACGCTCGATCTACGGCCGCCTGGTTGACCGGCATGCAGCCGAAGAAAACGAGCGGTGCCGATATCAAACTGGGAGTCTCGGCGGACCAAGTAGCCGCCATGCATATTGGCAAGCAGACAAAGTTTGCATCTCTCGAAATCGGTTGTGAGCGAGGCGGTGTTTCGGGCGACTGCGACAGCGGATATTCGTGCGCTTATAGCTCGAACATTTCTTGGCGCTCGGAAAACACGCCAATGGCCAAGGAAGTGAATCCGAGGCTGGTATTTGAACGCCTTTTCGGGAATGGCGATGCCAGCGAAGAGAAGGAATCAAAGACGCGACGCGATCTTTTCCGCCAGAGTATTTTGGACTTCGTCGCCGAAGATGCCTCGAAGCTAAAAGCTCAGTTGGGCAAGCGAGACTTACGAAAGCTTGACGAGTACTTCGAAGGCGTCCGTGAGATTGAACAGCGTTTGACTAAATTTGAGAATCAGGAAGCGGCTTTGATCGCCGCCGGTGTGGGCAAACCCGGCGGAATCCCAGCGGATTACGGTGAGCACATTCGACTAATGGGAGACATGATGGTTCTGGCTTTCCAGGCTGACCTTACACGGGTCTGCACGTTCATGTTCGCGAACGATGGCAGTAACCGATCGTTCCACTCCATCGGAGTCGCCGAAGGACATCACGATATATCCCACCACGGCAACGACGTATTGAAGTTGGAAAAGAAGAAGAAAATTGACGAGTTCCACATCCAACAGCTCGCCTACGTGTTGAACAAATTGAAGAACACCAAGGAGTTCGACGGCAACCTATTGGATAACTCGATGATTGTGTACGGGGCAGGCATTTCTGATGGTAACGCCCATAACCACAACAATCTTCCGATCTTGCTGGCCGGTAAGGGCGGCAAGAAGCTTCCAACAGGTCGCCACATCAAGTACACCGACTTCACGCCCATGAACAACTTGTTCGTCACGATGCTGGATAGCGTCGGCGTGAAGGTGGAGAAGCTGGGCGATTCGAACGGGAAGCTACAGGGCTTGTTTTAAACCAGTAACCCAAACTACTGACCTCCCGGCTCTGGAAAACGGAGCCGGGATTTTTAGCGCTTGATTGAGATGATCCCGGGCGCGCCTTCCGTGCCCTTAATGACCAGAGGCAAGGGAGTGAACTGACGGACCGCCCATACTGACGTTAAGAATCTCGAGGTAAGTCGGGAGACTCGCAACGTTACGTCGCCTTGAGAAAGCACCATCGGGATGAGGAGCTGATCAATCAGGTAGGGATCCACGGTTGCCGGGCTTTGTTGCCACTCAAGAAGTTCTTCAAACGCTCCTTGGCACAGCGCTTCGACCCGGAGCCCTTTGCTACCCATTGCAGCTCCGACCCCAATACCACGCTCATATTGGGCAACCACGGTGACGTGAACCCCGGCGGTTCTCGCCCCACATTCGATGACTTCTGCATCCATCGGTATGCCAACGTTCTGGGCCAGCTTTTTCAAGAAGCCAATTCCTCTCTCGGCGATACCAGGCGGAAGTCCATTTACTGCGATTAAGCCCCGAACGGAAACCAAACTGCCTCGGTCGTTCCAGATCAAGCCATCGATCTGCGATGGCTCGACCTCCATCGTTACCTCTCCATCGCCTTCCCGCCCAAACCCGGCCCGCTCGAGAGAACTTTCAACATAAAGGCCACACTTTCTCCAAGCAGCGATGGTTCCCGCTTGGAATGAATCGTAGCCTAATGACTTGAGACCGTATGTTTCGCCTTCGGCACTAATCACGGAATACGCTCCGGTTCGGGCTAAAACGGGTGCGATCGCCGAGAGGACGATGTTTGCATTTGCCCCCCGACCGTGAGTACCTCGCTCATTTCCCAACCGCCCATTAAATGCCGATGGCTTCCGCGTGGGACGAAAGACAAGGTCATTAGATCCAAACTCTAGGCCATCAGTTTGGGCGTTGGTAATCTGCGCCAAAGCCCGCGCTATTACCAAGTCTTCTGAATCGATTCCAGGGAATTTCGTTCCAGCCCTCACGCGTCGGATGCTCACCGGCAGTTGGGTGAGACTACTCATCACTAAGGCCGTTCGAACGAGTCCGCCACCGCCCTCGCCGTAGGCCCCGTCAATTTGGACAACCGATTCGCTACTAGCCATTAAAGCTTGAGTTTGAAGACGGCGTATTCCAACATCTTCAGCGAGTAACTCAGCATCACAATGAACGTAACCACCAGCAATCCTTCTACGAAAACGGGGGGAACTTGGTTCGTGCCTGCCGCACCGTAGGACAGACCGTAAATGACACGGTTTACGTTAAAAACCATGCTCTTGGTTGCTTCCAACAATGGAGTTCTTAGCAGCGCGTACAACGCGACGTAGAAAATTAACACCGTGGGCAGAAGAGCTTGGTATTTCTGGCGTTGATGCTCGTTGTAAATGACGCAATTTCGGCATCTTTCGCGCTTTTGATCGACAGTGAGGCGATTGTTGCGAGGAATCATGTTCGCGGCGAGAAGGGCGTCTTTGGGGATGGGACGATTCTCCATCGCGCCTTTTATGACTTCCTCCTCGCACATGCAACCGGTCTGTTCTCGCCAACACGTTCGTCGTGAGTGATAGATCGGACATCGTTCCCGCACGAACTTTCGGCAATATGGCAACTGCCAGCACTTACCGAGGAAAACGTTATTCTTCTCGGTTTCTTCTTTAACCCCTTTGCCGTATTTCAGGGAGTCTGCTTTGACGCCAACCTTCACCCGATCACGAGATTTGATGCCAACCTGAGTGAGGAGAGATACGATGCTGATGATTCCCAGCACGGTGCCCCCGTCCTGAACCGCCGCGTATGCTTTTCTGACGGCCTCGTTCGTGTCCGGACCGGCGGTCATCAATGGCAGGTAGAGAGGCAAAAAGAAAAGGGCAGCCGCCAGGACCAACGCCACCGCACTCACCGCTTCCTCTCCCCAGAAAAGATAAGTCGAACCGATTCCAACCGCTAAGAGCGAGATGGCAAAGATCGGCTGCATGAGGCCGACATTTCGGAGAGCATCCGCCGTACCGGCGGCGGCCGAAGAATCGCCCATCTTAAAGATGGTGAAAATGAGAACAGCTCCCGAAATGCCAGCCGCAACGCCACCGACGTAGAGCAAAATCCGGGCGCACAGGGACAGAAAGTCTGAAAGGACTTCGGTAAGGTCTCGTCCGCCCGGGGTTGACATACGTTATTTCTTGACGCGCTCGAGATACTGATCGGTTCTAGTATCTACTTTGATGACATCACCAATATTAATGTGGAAAGGCACGTTTACGACCGCACCGGTTTCCAAAGTGGCTGGCTTGGTGCTTCCACTCACGGTATCGCCCTTGAACCCAGGATCGGTCTGCGTCACTTCCAATTCGACGAAGTTGGGAAGCTCGTAGCCCAATGTCTCGCCATTGGCCACCAACGCGGTGATCTTCGCCTCGTCCTTTAGATAGCTACCTTGATCGCCGAAGACGGAAAGAGGAACCTCATTCTGCTCGTAGGTATCAAGATCCATAAGGATTGCGTTGCCCTGCTGCTTGTAGAGGTACTGGAATTCGACCTTCTCAACGAATACCGGTTCCACGCGCTCTCCGGAACGGAAGGTCTTTTCTACGACCTGTCCGGTGCGAATCTTACGCAACCGAGTGCGAACGAAGGCGCCGCCCTTGCCGGGCTTTACGTGTTGGAACTCAATAATCGTCCACACATCGCCTTCCATGCTGAAAGTCATTCCATTTTTAAAATCGCTGGTATCAACCGCCAAAACCCAAATCCTCCGGCCTAGAGTGGCCCCGTCAATTTTGGCATAAGACGTCAAGTCAGGATTAGGTTGTAAAGTACAAACTACCCATGGCAACGTACTTACCCATACTTTCTCTCGCATTGATGGCCGGGCCAGCGTGGTCTGTGCGGGAAATGGGTAACGGCGGCGAGTCTTTTGTGAGCACGGACGGCGCGGGCGCGGTGTATGTTTCCAGTCACTTACCAACACAACTGTTCGTGAGTCGCGATTATGGGGTTACTTTCGGGAGACCCACCGTGTTCGAAGATTCCCTTGGCGACATGGTGAGTCTCGCGATGCCGGAGGGTCGGGTGCTGGTGACATACATGGACCGGCAGGTGATGGGGATCATCGCCCGAACCAGCCGCGATTACGGCGCATCATTTACTAAAGGAGCCGCCCCATTCGATCGACCACTCGATCGGGAATGGCCGGCCTACGACCGCGCGGGAAAACAACTCGTCATGACGTACTCGGATGGCTATATCGGTGGGCCAAAATCGAAAGGCACGTACCTATGTGTGAGTGCGGACGACGGTCAGACGTGGAAAGAAACCGCCCGCACCGACAATGAGCCAGAGGGCCACTACGCCGTTGATCCCCATGTGACCACCTCCACCGACGGCAAGATCTATGCCTTTTGGAACACAAGCGCAGATTACGACAAGGTAGACAGTTTCCGGTTCTCACGCTCGGTGGATGGCGGCAAGACCTTCACGAGTCACCAGACCTTACAGACTTTGCCCGCCAGTTCTGGTGATACTCAGGAGCGATGGATGCTCGGTGGGTTGGCTGCATTCGGGCCCGATACCGTGTCGGCGTTCTATGTCGCATACGCAAAACTCACGGTGGACGAGGCGATTACGAACTCGCTCCAAGTTTTTGTCCGCACGAGTACTGATGGCGGCAAGACCTTTGGCCCCGCGGTAGCGGCGTTGAGCGCCCCGGAGCGGCTGACCGCGGCTAAGGAATTGCAGGGAAAGCTTTTACCGAAAGGCTCCTTGCCGTATCCCATAGAGGTCGAAGTGTGGGGAGCCTATGACTCGACCGGGATGCTGCAACTGGTGTACTTCGACAATCGG
>CANFJD010000114.1 GCA_947447315.1 Fimbriimonadaceae bacterium | reverse complement strand
TCAAGTACGTTTCCCGCGCTGACACCGCTAAGCTGAATTGGAATCCGTGATGGCAACGATTCGGTTTCCATCCATCTGAACCAAATCACCCACCCGGAGTTTTCCCCTGAACTCCGGGCTCACTGGCTCGCTTTTAGTTAATTTCAGGTTTAGCACCAACAAGACCCGGTGGTGATGGTCCGGTAGCGACTTCACTACCGCCTCAGGCAACTTAATCTCTGGCACCTCCGTCTTCGGAGCATGTTTTGGTGTAACTAAACGGCTCGGCTCCCCCCTTGGTTTTAATTCCTTCCATTCCAGATCGCCCAACCTGGCCAGTGGCGGTGCTGGCTTTGCGGGTGGTGGTGGAATCGCCGGTCCGTTTTGGCTTGTCAGATGCCACTGGTGGCAAATGGGGCACGGGTATGCCCGGTATCGATATTCCGAGGTCCGTTCCGCCGTCTCGCGCGAATCGAACCGCGCCTTTGTCGCGCAGGCTTTTTCGGCCGATTTTAGGTATTTGCCGCGCATCTTTCTAGTTTACGGAAACAGCCCATCCTCGAACCGAGGATGGGCTGTAATTCAAAGCATGAATCGAAAGGGCTTATGCCTTTCGGTTTCGTCGACGAAGCAGACCGGCGGCGCCAAGACCGAGGACAGCCATGGTCATCGGCTCCGGAACCGCTTGGACCGATACGTTGTCAACCTGGCTTACGTACGGATTGATGTTGACAAAGCTAAGGCTGGTGATCGCGCCGGTGGCCACGAAGTCGTAGCTGTAGGAAGCCAGTCCACCGTTGAAGCTCGATTCATCGCCCGTGATGTTGCTGAGGACGGTGCTGCCATTGATCTGAGCCAGGTACAGGCCCGTGTACTGGGTACCGCCCGTGTAAGCATCAAACTTCAGGCTGTACGACTTACCGGCGATCGTGGCAAAGCTCTGCGAGATACCGCTTCCGGCATGGTCGGTATCACCCGAAACGTCAAGTTGCTGGGTTGCCTGACCGAGGTATCCGGCGGCGGTCAAGGAAACGTTATCGCCAGAGTTTCCGATAACATTCCAACCCGAGAGGCTGGACGACCCAACCGAGTAGTTGTCCCATGTGGAGCTGACCACCGTGTTGGCTTCGAAATCGCCGTTAACAATCAGGTTCGACGCGTTGGCCGCGAAAGGAACAGAAAATAAAGCTAAACAGACAAGATTGCGCTTCATGACGATCTAATTGAGACACGGATTCCGGTCTGCTTAGGGTCACGATTACACTCGTCCCAACTTCCGTAGTCCCCCTAATTTGGCAAAATAAAAACCGTAAAAGGGGGACTTGACGAGGTTGGCTTACACGCCGACTAGGTCGCTTCGGCGCTCTGCTACTCGTCGCTCCGAGTGATCCAGAACCTTCTTGCGGAACCGCAACTGCTTAGGCGTGCACTCTAGCAATTCGTCGTCTCTAAGCCAGCTGAGTGCCTGCTCCAACGAGAATTCCTTGTGCGAATCCAGAACCGTCGTCGCTTCGCTGCTTGCGCTACGAATGTTGTTGGCGGCCTTTTCCTTCGTTGCGTTTACGATCATGTCTTCGTCACGGCTACAAGCCCCAACGATCATGCCACCGTAAAGCTCTGTGCCAACCGGATAGAACAACGTGCCGCGCTCCTGCACGTCTTCGTACGCATACCGCGTTAACTTGCCTGGATCCTTGCTGATCAGAGCCCCCTGCGATCGGCTTTCGACCGCGCCTTGGTACTCCTTATAACCCGCGAACAGAGAAGACATCAGTCCCAATCCACGCGTCATCGTCAAGAAGTTACTTCGGAAGCCAATCAGACCGCGTGTTGGGATCGAGTAATCCAACGAGGTGGTGTTGTTGTCATTCTTCCGCATGTCGAGCAGCTCGCCCTTTCGTCGCGACATGTCTTCCATCACGGAACCCACTGCATCTTCCGGACACTCTAGGGTCGCGATTTCATAAGGCTCTTCCACCTTGCCGGCATCGTTTCGCTTGAAAATAACCTGCGGGCGCGAGATCTGCATCTCGTAGCCTTCGCGTCGCATCGTCTCGATCAGAACGGCCAGCTGCAATTCGCCGCGAGCCTGAGTCTTCACGATGTCCGGGGCCGTATCGGGATCAATCTTGATGCTGACCGAAACTGCCTCTTCTTTCTCAATCCGCTCCCGAATCTTGTGGATCGTCAAGTACTTGCCACCGTCTCGACCCGCCAGAGGCGAGTTATTGGCGTAAAAGTTCATGCTGAGCGTGCTGGGCTCCACCTTGATGCTGGGCAATGCATCCGAAGTGTTCACGTGCGCAATCGTATCGGAGATAAGAACCTTATCCAAGCCGGCCAACATCGCGATTTCTCCTGCTTCTACTTTCTCAACATCCTTCAAAGTGATGCCTTCGTAGACCCAAAGCTTGGAAACGTTAAACGCCTCTTTCTTGTCGCTGCCTTCGCGCAACTTCTCAACCCGGTCTCCCACCTTAATGGCACCGCGAAGTACCTTTCCGCCAAACATACGGCCAAGATAATCGCTGTAATCCAAGTTATTGACCTGAAGTCGGAATGCTCCCTCCGCTTCTACTCGCGGGGCCGGAACGTTCTGGATGATCGCCTCGAACAGCAATCGAAGGTCCATTTCCGGTCCGTCGGGCACGATACGTGCAAATCCGGCGGCTCCAGATCCGTAGAGGTGCGGGAAGAACAAGTCCTCTTCGTTCGCGCCGAGGTCGATAAACAGATCAAGCGTCTTGTCGTAAGCCTCTGCCGGACGGGCGTGCTCACGGTCAATCTTGTTAACGAAAACAATCGGCTTTAGGCCGTTTTCAAAAGCTTTTTTGAGTACGAAACGCGTTTGCGGCATCGGACCCTCGAAAGCGTCTACTACCAGCAAAACGCCGTCGACCATGCTCAAAACCCGCTCGACTTCGCCCCCAAAGTCAGCGTGGCCGGGGGTGTCAACAATGTTAATTTTGGTGCCCAAATACTGAACGCTGGCAACCTTCGAAAGGATCGTGATGCCCTTCTCTCGCTCAAGGTCGTTGCTGTCCATGACCCGGTCGGCCATGTGCTGGTTTTCGCGGAATGTTCCCGCCTGCTTAAAAATGCCGTCAACCAGGGTCGTCTTGCCGTGGTCAACGTGAGCGATAATTCCTACGTTTCTAATGTCTTGGGGCACATAGGATTATACCGTCCGAAATGTTAAGGAACGATTGTCTCACGTTCGGTAACCCAATTCCGGCACGTTCAACCTCCTAACAAAACCCGTTCCGCCAAAATGTAAGCGACGTAATCATCGTACGGTTCTGGGGGAGTTTGCAAAGTTGCTGGTAACAATTTCCGCCAACCCTTCCGGCGATTCTGCTCCCAATATCTAGCGCGCGCCTCCAGTGTCGTATCCCGCTCGTCTACCACCAACATTCCCATGCTCGGCATGTGGTCACGAATGCAGTGAACTACCG
This sequence comes from Fimbriimonadaceae bacterium, assembly GCA_947447315.1. Lineage (GTDB taxonomy): Bacteria > Armatimonadota > Fimbriimonadia > Fimbriimonadales > Fimbriimonadaceae > Fimbriimonas. Next base: position 4,781 of record CANFJD010000114.1, on the reverse strand, counting down.
GCTGACTATTCGTCCCGCCGCCCACAATAACCAGCTGAAACTGCGCAATCGCGTACGCCTCGTGTAGCTTGTAAGCCATTTCTTCGGCCGGAAAGACGTCGTGCCACAACATTTCCAACTTCCCGTCGTTCCCCCGGTGCACCAAGGCCACCCCGCATTTAGATGTGCCCGGGTCGACAGCAAAAACAGTTTTCTCCATCACTTCGTTGTTTTGTCCAACTACCGAATTTGAAAGTTAAGTTTAACGGTATCCGCCGCCTTCGTGTCATTTCGGATGACAACTTTGAGCGTAACCCGCCGGTCTTCTTTCCTAATTTGGTCTACCAAATTTAAAATATCTGTGGTTGAAACCGATCCAAATGGAGACTCACTGCCCAATTTCTGGATCATCCCATCGGCTTTCAACCGTGGACTCACCTTTTCCGAGATGTATTCCGAAACTTGGCGGTAAACATCCGCGGTTCCGCGATCGCCAAAGATATCCGTCTCCCCCAAAATGAAGCCCGCCTTGTAAACCACTGGATTCGGAATTACGGTCACTTCCAGACTCACCGGCTCACCCACGAATGCATTCAAACTGGAGTTTCCTACCAAAACCTTAGGTGTCGACGCCCCCGTGATCTGCGTTAAGATAGCCCGCTTGATAATGTCTCCCGGTATTTGGGACGAAGCGTCTGTCCCCACCCGATCCATGATGTCGGCCGAAGCGTAGTTTGCATTCCCCTTGGCTCCCCGCGATTGGGCACTTGATCGCGCCATGCTCAGGAAAGTTTGCAACGACCGGAGTGCGGAATCGGATGAGAGATTCTCGGAAACCGCCATTCGAATCACTTCCTCTCCCATCCGGTACGTCAGCCCTTCTTGCCGCGCCTTTGCGAATGTGCTTCCAACCATCCGACTGAACTGCTGCGCCTGCGCGTAATCCGCCCGCAACTTCGCCAACTCGGTATTTAGTCGCGACAATTCCATCTGGGCTGTTTCAAGTTCCTTTGCCGACGTCGCTAGGTTTTCTGCAACCATCACCCGCTGTTGCTCCAGAGCCGCGGTCGAAGCTTTCAAGTCGGCAATCTGCTGAGTCATGGAAGTCACATTCCGTTCTAGTTGTCCGTTTTGGGCCTCTAGATTTAAGTTGCGCTTATTGATCTCGTTGTATTCGTTGGTCGCGGTGTTGCGATCAATCTTGATCCGCTGCAGATCGGCGCGAATTAATCGCAACTGACCTTGAACTTTTGTCAGATCGCTTTGGCGCTTCGCCAACAGGGTGGAATTCTCTTTAAGTCGTATTTGGTTTTCCGCCACGCGGGCATCCAACTCATGAATCTTTGCCGATCCAGACTGCACTTCCGTTGTGAGCTTGGCGACTTGCCGTCGCCGATTTTCGAGCGCATTATTCTGGTCAGCTAGCTTCGTCTGCAAACGCTGAATCGATGCCACCAAGTCGGTTCCGGTCCGCTTGAGATCGGCATTCGTCTTCTGAAGCGTTGCTCCTTCCGTCTTCAGCGTGTCCAGCTTTCCTCGTATTACCCCCACTTCGGCGATCGCTTTTCGACCATCCGTGATCCAAGTCCGCACGTCCTGACTCAGAGCGCTGACAATCAGGATCGTAAAGAACGAGACGACCACTCCCGAGGCCGCGACGGCAATGTTCGCGATGTGGCGTGGTCGAATATGGAGAAAGGTAAGGCGCTTTTTCCCGACCCGCCGGCCCAAGTTGTCGGCTAAAACCGCAATCACGCCGGACACCACGACGATGAGAAACAAAAATCCGGTCGTGGTGAGGTCCATGCGTAGTTAGCTGACGTTTCGACGGTACAAGATGATCGCTGCCGCAATCCCGCCCATAAATAATGGCCCGAAACTGGCAACCCAAGCCGGTACCGCGCCCCCTTGGGCCCACACGGCCATGAAATTTGTCAGCAACTGGTACCCAAAGATAATCGCCACCGTAAACGCAAAGCCGGTCGCTGTGCCGGTCCGCTGATTTCGAATTCCCAGAACGGCCCCTAGTGTTCCGAAGATAATTGCCGCGAATGGAATAGCTATTTTGTTCCAATAACCGTACTCGTAGTTCGCAATCCCCGCCGGGGTTCGGCTCCCCTCCTTCTTAAACTGGTCAATCGTGGCTCGCAGTTCCGTCATCGACTGCGCATCAAAATCGTCATCCCTCGCCTTGATAAGGTCCGTGAAAGTGGAGCCAATCTGGGGCACATTATCGGGCCACGCCGAGTCGAAATGGATAACGGCCTCGCCGTTCGGCACGATGATCGTTCCTCCACCATCGATCCGCCAATTCTTGTCGTCCACGTAAACCATCCGCTTGGCAAGAACAATGGATTCCTCTTCTCCTTTGTCGTTGTAACTCACCAACGTGACGCCTTCTAGCGCCCGATCAAGTGGATTCACTCGCTTCGCCAAGATTCCCAGCCGGAGTTTTTGATCTCGAATCACCGTCTTAAACAACGGATCCGATACCTTTACGTCCTTGCGGCGCGTAATCTCGTTTGCAATTACCAAGGACTGCCGAGTCGCTCCCGGCACCACCAGATCATTGAAAAGAAACCCGGCGAGCGCGACCAACGCTGAAAAACCCGTAACTGGCAATACGATACGTGTGATGCTCGCTCCCGCTGCTCGTAGCGCGGTGATCTCACTATCCGCACTCAGTCGCCCAAAACTCAGAAGCGCCGCTAGTAGCACGCCCATGGGAAACGTCTTTGCTACCACGGCGGGCAGATACAGGACAAAAATTTGCGCTACCTGTAGCGGTGGCACGCCCTCCACCATCCATCCCGTCAGGCGACCCAGAAACAGACCCGCCATCAGCAGGGAAGTGAACATGCTCACCCCGAAAACCCACGGCCCCACAATCTCCTTGAGAATCAAGCGATCAATGAGTTTCAATCGACAGGTGGCTCCGTAGGTTCGGGTTTTGTGGACTCACCGGCGGGGTTTGCCGCCTCAATGGCTACTTGATCGTCCTGCAAGGGTGTAAATACTCCGGAACCGAATTGTTGCCCCAGATAGTGCTTGCGGACCAGCGCATTTCCCGCGATCTGCGGTCCAGTCCCCTCGGCAATAATCGCGCCGTCTACAAGAATGTAGTTCCGGTCCGTAATCCTCAGCGTCGCCGCCACGTTGTGGTCGGTGATCAAAATTCCGATCCCACGATCTTTTAGGCGAAAGATGATTTCCTGAATCTCTTCAATGGTAACTGGGTCTATCCCCGTAAACGGTTCGTCCAAAAGAATGAATTTCGGTTCCGTCGCCAGCGCCCGTGCGATCTCCACCCGTCGCCGCTCGCCTCCGGAAAGTACGTTCCCCGGACTCTTCAAGATTCGGCCAATATGTAGTTCATCGGCCAAAACCTTAATCCGGCGCGTCTGCTCATCCCGGGGTACCTTTGCCAGTTCCAGGACCAGCCGAATGTTGTCTTCCACCGAGAGCTTGCGAAACACGCTCGCCTCCTGCGGCAAATAGCCAACCCCGGCTCGAGCGCGACGGTACATGGGCCATCCGGTTACCACCTGATCATCAAACTTCACGGCTCCGCCGTTGGGCCTTACCAATCCAACGGTCATGTAAAACGTTGTCGTCTTGCCCGCCCCGTTGGGACCCAGAAGCCCGACGATCTCGCCTTGCGAAATCTGGTAACTCACGCCGTTCACCACCCGCCGACCGCGATATTTTTTCTGTAAATTCTCTGCGCGGATTGTCAAACGCCGCCCCCACCCTTCTTCACCGGGGGCTTTGTGGTGGGGATCACCGTCGAAATCTGCTTGCCGGTAGATTCGTCCCCGACAATCTCCTCACCGATCACCTCGCCCTTAGAATTCAAGGTCAGGATCAACCGGGTGGCCCCGGTAACCGTCCCGCTTTGCTCATTAGAATCCCCCGAAATCTTGATATCCCCAGTGAGGGTGAGTGTTCGGGTCGCGCCCCGCGGGCCCAAGACCAACTTATCGCCGGTCGCCACGTAGTTCCCCGCATCTTGCACGTTTGGTATCGCCGCAAGTTTTAACTGCACGCGCACGGATCCGGCTAGGGTTGCCGCGGCTAACGAATTCAGCCCCGATCCGTTCGCCCCTTGGTCAAAGCTAACCGATCCCCGGTCGCCGTTCGCAACCAAGTTTTGCCCCAACTGAGAATCAGTCGAGGTTAAAATCACTTTGCCCGTCAAATCAGCATCGTAACCCGCCCCCGCCCGCGTCACCACGGCTGAATTACCGCTTGCGGTCGAAGAACCGTTCGGCACCGTCTTGGTGATCACCACTGGCGACAACGTTCGTGCCGATTTCAACTGCGCCTTTTCGCCCTTTTTCGTCGCGGGCAAAATCAAGCCGTCCAAGTTTCCTTGCGTAACGGCCTTCAGTCCTGCCTGGGTGTCCTCAAATATCACGCCAACTCCCGGCTTTGGAGAGATTGAAAATGCCAACCCTTCCGCGGTCTTCCGACGTGAGCCACCGCCCCCAGTTATGGTAACGCCCGCATTATTGGACACGGTGAAGCTACCCGCCGCTTTCGCCGCCTGCGGGTACACGATCGCCGGGATCAGCGCAATGGCGATCGCAAGCGCAGAAATTCGTCCTTGGTGCCGACGATAGTCAAATCGGGGGTTGCCCATAGTTCTTGGTTGGTAGTGACCGTTCCGTCTTCCGACGAAATTCGCACATTTCCTTTTGCCACCACGATTTTGGCTGATGCGTCGTAGTGAACGAGATCGCATCGTAAAGTCGCTTTCAGCGCCGGGCTAAATATGGTGACGTTTTCTCGGAGAAATAGTT
>CANFJD010000113.1 GCA_947447315.1 Fimbriimonadaceae bacterium | reverse complement strand
ATCCTTCGGGCGCGCTTGGAAAGCGGCTGTTACTGCGGGTTTCTGATGTGATGCGCCCTGTGCCGGAGATTGCGGTGGTTGAGCCGAGTACCGACGTTTTGGCCGTCATTCGGGAGATGACGCGGGCATCGGTGGGTGTCGCGTGTGTGGTGAAAAATGGCGTCTATCGGGGCCTCATCAGCGAGGGCGATCTGAGGCGACACCTACTGGCTCATAGCGAAAAACTGACGGGTACCGCTAGCGAAATGGCAAATCCCACCGCCGCAACCACCGCCAGTGACTTACTGGCGGTGGAGGCGTTGGAAGCATTTCAGAATCACCCCAAGAAGATTGGGGAAATGCCGGTGGTGGCCGATGGGGTGCTTTTGGGATTGCTGGTGCTGAAGGACCTTCTGCGGACCGGAATCGTGTGAGAACGCCGTAAATGGCCCGGGAAAGGTACGATACCGCCCATGCTGTTCGGGAGGCGTGACAAGCGGGATGCGTTTGAACGCCAGGCGGAAAGGGTGTTTCCGTCCATCTATGGAACGGCTCTGCGCCTTTGTCGATCTCGGGAAGAGGCTGAAGATCTCGTGCAAGAAGCGATGGTGCGTGCTTACGAAGCGTACGATCGATTTGACGGTTCCAATTTTAAGGCTTGGATCCTTCGTATCGTCACGAATTTGTACATCAATCGTTATCGGCAACGTCAGCGGGGCCCCCAACTTGGCAGTCTCGATGATGAAAACGCTTCCGAGCCGGTAGGTCTGGAAGGCGAGATTCCGGACCGGTTACTGTTCGATGAAGCGCTGGGAACAGAAGTTGAGGCGGCTTTGGCCCGCGTTCCCGACGACTTTCGCACGGCAGTTTTGCTGAGCGATATCGAAGGATTGAGTTATCAGGAGATCGCCGATGCCACGCAGGTTCCAATTGGGACGGTTCGCAGCCGCATTGCGCGGGGAAGAGCCCTATTGCGCAAAGAACTGGAAACTTATGCTTTGAAAGAAGGGTTAATAAAAGTATCGGATCTTGATCCCGGATAAATCGTCATGAAACCCACGCTTGAAGACTTGCACTCCCTTGCCGACGGAGAACTATCGCCTGCGGAATCTCAAGACGTGATTCGTGAATTGAACTCGGATGCGGGACTCACCGCGGAGTATCAACGGGTTCTGAGGCTGAAGCAATTTGTTCTCCAGCACGCTGAAGTGCTTCAGAATGAAGATGCTTGGCGAGTGTCGGTAGCGCGACTCACCGAAATTGATCGCACACGTCGGGTCGATAGCTTCGTTACTCGAAATGCTTGGGGTCTGTGCGGGGTCATCTTCGCCAGTTTGGTGGTTGGCGGGATGCTGCAAAGAAACAGCGCCTCCAACGTATCTGGCAATGAAGTGGCGCGGATGATGTCCTCGTTTACGCCGGACCGGAGCTCGATTGCCTTTACTCCAGACGAGCGAAAGTACGTTCAGGGACTATTTAACCAAGCCGATAAATCGGTGAACTCGATCACCTTGGAGCGCTTTTACGTTGGCAGCAATGACGACGGACGTCGGATGCGCCGCTACTTCCTTCGCGATGGCGGAGGACGGATGGTGTTGGATGTTGTCGAAGGTGTCCGTAGCATTGAGGGCATGACGGTTCACGGCGAGGATCCGCGGTACAAGTCCGGAAATATGGGGCAAGCGACCACGATCGCGTGGGTGAAAGATGGCTCAGCATTGCTCTTGACGGCGGAGCGAGATCCGTCGTCCTTGGTAGAAATTGCCAAGCGGATTTGCCCCGGCGACGAATAAGGAACTTAAGAATCTACGCGGCAACCGACGCTGCGGCCATCAAGAAAGCCTCCGGGTAGTCGAACTCGGAAAGTACGTTCAACTCGGGGCGCATCTTAGCCAAAGAAAGGATTCCTGCCGCGTAGTGACCGTTTCCATAGTGCCTCAGAGCCTCGTTAAAGCGGACATCGTTGGTCGCATTTCCCATTTCGATTAAAGCCGTGTCGCGGGCGACCGCGGGCTTGAGCATAAGCTGGTAGGTCAGTTTTTCCACGCCCAGCAGGCGTGCGGCGCCCAGGAGGGCACGTTTGCGTCCCACCTCATTAACGGCTTCGGCAGCGCAGCGAAGAATAAGAGGAATGTCGCCCGGATCACCGCTGGTGCTCAACGCGTAGGCGAGTTCCGGTGCCGATTCATCCATGGATTGCATTAAGCGGCGACGGATCGCTTCCGCAGCCGGAAACTCCATTTCGCTAATCGCTTCTGCGGCAGCGATTCGGACGCTTGGGTGAGGATCCTCGATGGCATTGATGATCACCCTCTCCGCGCTTCGAGCATCCGCGCTTCGGAGCGCCTGCAGGGCCGCCCGACGCAGATCAATGTCGTCGGACTCGACGGCACTTTCTAAGGCGCTCACCGCCAGCGCCGGATTACCGGTTCGACTCGAAACGCGTCCGATGGCGCGGGCCGCGGCTCGACGTAGATTTGAGCGTGGAGATGAGAGCAGCGTCACCAGCACGGGGATAGATGCTTCGCGGCCAATCGATCCCAGGGCTTGGACCGATTCTTCTTCGGCCAAATCTGGGTGGTCCGTAAGTAGTCCAGAAAGCGCGTCGGCAGCGCGAGGATCCGATAATTGGCCCAGCGTAGCGGCCGCCTGCCTTCGCACGCGCGGGGAAGGGTCTTGGAGGGCCTGAATCACCGCATCCGCGGCAATATTTAGCTTTCGGTGCCCCAGTTGCTGCAGGGCCGATTCCCGCGCTTCTGCGTCACCTTCCATTCCGCGTAAAGATTTCATACCGCGCGGCGAAATCCGCCGAATATCGCGGAAAGTGGTGCGAAACCGTGCGGCTCCGGTTTCGCGCACTCCCGCGAGGAGGCCGACGCTCGCAAATCGCAGCACCAGGCTGGTCGTGAAGACGATCTTGTACGCAATCTCGGCGTGGAAATGGGTGCGGAGAACCGCCATAGACGCCGCTCCGAGCAGCGGGGCAACGCCGCCCATCACCGCCATCACGGTGAGGCCGGCACCGAGATAATTAGCCCGATCAGCCGTCGGTGCGGTGGCGAGAACAAGGTTGAACTGACACAACGCAACCCCCGCCCATCCTACTCCCATAAGCACGTGGGAGGACAGTAGCAAAATGGTGTTCGGTACTTCTCGGCCCGGGAAGCAAGAGAGCCACGCAATCGGGTTGGTGGCAACCAACAGAAGTGCCAGGGTGAGAACCGGCTTGTTGCCGTACTTGTCGCTCAGAAATCCCCACAGAGGAGCGGACACGACATTTCCTACCGCCATCGAGACCGCAAGGCCCTGCAAAACCTTAAAATTCAGGTCGAGCGATTCACGACCAAACGCGGTGAATAGGTTCCCCGGACCAGCTTGAGCAATAATCGCAAAGGCAAGAAAAATCAGGACCTGGCGAAATGCCCGATCGGCGAAGGGAACCCGAATGGAACGGAGGCCCTCCTTTATCGGAGTACGGATGGGGACTGTCCGCGGAATGTCGTTCATCCGGAGGTAGAAGAACATGCTAACGGCAGCACAGATGACACCGAGGGTGAACACCACGGTAAAGCCCTGAGAATCCAGTTTCCGCCCCCGAAAGGCGTCCAGAATTGCGCCGCCTACAATCCCCACCACGGCACCGGTGATGGCGCCGATTGCATTGCGGCGAGCGAAGTACCAACCGCGGGAGTTTTCCGGAATGATCTCAGCCATCCAGTCGTTGTAAATCGGCTGGACGATGGAGATTGCCGCGGCGGAAACGAATATCAGCACGGCCATTACGGCCAGCCGAAAATCATTGGGCCAAGCCACTAGGGGCAGCATCACCAATGGGACATAACACGCCCGCCAAATAATGCCGCCGGGCGTAATGAACCGTTTGTAGCTGCCGTATCCGCGACCCCAGATGGCACCCGGGATCTGCAGAATTCCAGCCAGACTAGGAATCGCGCTGAGGACGCCTATCCACAAATCGCTGCCGCCCAATAGCTGGACAAAACCGACGAGGAAGGCACCGGTGGTGAGGGTGACAAATGAAACGGCGATCGCGGCGTCGATGTTCGCCGTCCGCAAAGTTCGGAGGTTGTCCAGCCGATTCCCCGTCACGCTACAAAGTATGGATGCGTTTTCGTCTCGAAGTCTCGTATAAGGCGATATGGTTCCATTAACAACGGCCTTAGCCATGGGGATGCTTAACTTTTTTCAAACGCCGGACTTCACTTCAACCGATCTTAAGGACGGATTTCTGCGAATCGAGACCAATGCGTACGTGATCGAGGTTCCTAAGGGATGGTCGGTTCAGCGAGAGACGCCTTGGGGAGCGAGAGAAATCACGGGCGGCCCCGGAGAGTTTTCGGCCATGACTGGTCGTGGCGCCGGAAAGCAGGGGTGGGATCAACTCTACCGAACATCTTTGTTCTTTGTGATGCGATCGGAAGGGAATTCCGGAGCAAAAGCGACTCCCTACAAAATCGTGAAAACCAAGCAGGGCTACGACGCGATGAGCTTTAGTGTGGTTGACAAGGACGGCTTTGCCAAGTCGCGCTACATGATTTTAAAGGCGGCCGACGATGACATTCTGGCCCTCAGCGTGAAGGTCCCGAACGCTAAAGCCGAGAAAGATCTGGTGAAGACGTTCGACCGCATGGTCGTAACGGCAAAGTTGAAGTCGGTCAAAGCCGGCAGTTAACTCATTGCCGAAACGAGCCACAGGCGCTCGCGGTCAATCTCTCGCTCCGTGCTAAGGACGTACGAGATTGCGTGATTGACCACCTTCGTTCCTTCCACACCTGCCATTTCCCCGCGATAGCCACTCAGCAGGCGGTTCGCGGCCATGGCACCTAGCCGGAGGGCGAGCACTCGGTCGGCTTGGGTGGGAGACCCTCCCCGTTGCATATGTCCCAACACCACCGCGCGTGTTTCGAAGCCGGTTTGAGCATGAATGTCGTCACTGATTTCTTGGGCCTTGCCCGCGCCTTCAGCGACGATGATGATCGAACTACGCTTGCCCTTTTGGAACGCTTCCCGCAGTGATTCGCAAATGAGCTTCATGTTGTGCTCTTCTTCCGGAATGATCACGGCCTCGGCGCCACCGGCGATGCCGGCTTCGAGGGCAATAAACCCGTTCCGACGTCCCATTACTTCAATCACGAATACTCTCTCGTGCGAGTAAGCCGTATCGCGCACGCGGTCAATGGCTTCGACCGCGGTATTGACGGCGGTATCAAAGCCGATCGAGAAGTCGGTACCGGCGATATCATTGTCAATCGAGCCCGGAACACCGGTGACGGGGAAATCAAATTCCTCATGGAGTTTGAGAGCCCCGGTCAGCGAGCCGTCTCCACCGATGACTACGAGACCTTCGCAGCCGTTCGCGTGCAGGTTTTCTACGGCAAGCTGGCGACCTTCTAGGGTCATGAATCGTTTGGACCGGGCGGTTCGAAGGATCGTGCCTCCCCGGTCGATGATGCCACCGACTGAAGTGGAGGTGAGAGGACGGCCCTCATTGTTAATGATGCCCTCGTAACCGTGGTCAAATCCGATCACTTCCGCTCCACGCTTAATGGAGGCACGTACGACAGCTCGCAGGGCCGCATTCATGCCCGGCGCATCGCCTCCGCTCGTTATGACACCAATCCGATTCAACGCTCCATTATGGCGTACCCACCCGGGCGGTGCTGAAGATGCTAAGTCCTGTCTTGACGTACTTAGCTGGATTGTGATGAATCACCGCATAATGTGGTGATGATAAAAAGTCGCCCGGTGGGAGAGATCACCCAGCCTGTGGTGGCGATTTTTCCGGAAGATTCTCTGAGTCGGGCTGCGCGTCTGATGCGCGATCAAGACATCCCGGTGGTGCCCGTCGTGAAGGATGGTCGCTTACTCGGCGTATTTGGCAGCGGAGAGCTGGCAAGGGTGCTGGGGGACGGTATAGATCTCGCTTGGCCCGTGGCCGAACACATGGCTCCCGCACCGATTATTCGCCGCTACGACACAACCATTCAGGCGCTGCGGATGTTTGAGAGTTGCGGGAGCCCGGTTCTGATCGTCGTCGATGCCGCGGACACTCTCTGCGGAATTGTCACTCCGGCTCAACTGGCATTCGATGGTCGAGAACCGATTCGACCCCCCAGTGTGGGTGGCATGGCCACCCCATTCGGGGTGTATCTCACCACCGGCGCGATTTCGGGCGGCGTTTCGAAATGGGCGTTGATGTCCACTGGTTCCGTCATGTTTTCGCTCTTGTTCGTGGGCAACTTGGTGGGGAACTGGGTAGATGAAAATTTCATCCAAAACAACCTGACCCATATTCCGGCCGCAGTGGCCGACGCCATCGTCTCCGGTGTTTCCCTGCTGATTTTTCTCATTGGGCTTCGCGTGATTCCGCTTTCTGGCACGCATGCGGCTGAACACCAAGTAGTGCATGCCATCGAGCGCGGCGAAGAACTACGGCCCGACATCGTCAGCCGAATGCCACGCGTGCATTCCCGGTGCGGCACTAATCTGGCCGCCGCTTCGATGTTGTTTCTCGGTATTGCCGGTTCGGAATGGATCCCCGATTTTGAAGTTCGGTTTCTCGTAGCGGCGATCGTCACGTTCTCGTTTTGGCGACCACTCGGCAGCATGCTTCAGAAATTTGTCACCACTCGGCCAGCTAATCCGGCCCAATTGGACGCTGGCATTCGGAGTGGAAAAGATTTACTAGAGAAATTCGCCCGGGCTACCGAAGTGACCCCGACGATTTTCGGTCGCATTTGGAACAGCGGCATGCTGCAAGTAATCGCGGGCAGTTCTCTCACTTACCTGATGGTTTGGAGTGTCGCCAAGCTCACTCACTGGAATCTTCCTCTTTGAGTTCCGACTGGGTCTTGAAACGCCCGCGGAAGAACGGAGCAGGTACCATCAGGGGAGATGCTCGTCTTATACAACATCTTCTTGGGATTGGGATTGTTGGCCGCCGTCCTGTTTACGCTTTTGGTGCTGTTGACCGGTAAGGGCGATGCAATGTCGGGCGGAGGCAACGTTCGCACAACTTTCAAGGGCAAGGCGAGTTTTGACGACCAAATGTCACGCGCCACGTTCATCCTCGGCGTTGGATTCATGGTCCTCATGGTTGCCATTGACGTCTTGAGCCGATACGCGATCAAGTAATCAAAAAAGTCTCTCTGCCTGCGGGGCAGAGAGACTTTTTTGTGTCTGGTGAAAGCGGGTTAGGCTTTCTTCGGAGTTGGGATGCTCGGTGCCTTTGCGTACTTAGCCGGGTTAGCCTTGAACTCAGCCGGGCAGCCGCCGCAGCAGAAGAAGTATCGTCGACCCTTGTAGTCGGCGAACATCTTGGTCTTGGTGGCGTTGTCAATATTGACCTTGTGGCTCGGCATCACGGCGCAAGCAAGTTCTTTCGGAGCGGCAGTCGTAGCTGGCTTGGTTTGAGCTCCGGCAAAAGCGGTCAGCATTACGCCAGCCATCAACATGGATAAAGTCTTTTTCATGGTATCTCCTAATAAATCGACGGATACACCTATCGATTACGTCCGATTATATCAACGTCGGCAAGGTTAACATTTGATCCGGATTCTTCACACGAATGACCTTCATGGGCAACTTATTGGCCCAAAACTGGCAAAACTTCAGGAATTACGCCAGGGGGCGGAGCTATTTTTTGATTCCGGCGATGCCATCAAGACCGGGAACCTTGGCATTCCCCTTCGGCCGGAAGCAGTCTGGGGGCATTTTTCGGAGCTTCGTTGCACCGCCAGCACCCTCGGAAATCGGGAATCCCACGTGCTGGAATACGGACTTCGCGCCAAGCTACTGGGCGTAGATCACCCGATTGTCTGTGGCAACTGGAACGATCGGGCCGGGAAACTGGTATTTTCCGGCACATTCGAAACCACCGTTGATTCGGTGAAAATTGGGGTGATCGCCGCGATGGTGCCGATGGTGACTCCCCGCATGAAGACCCAGGCCGCAAGCGCGTATCTGTGGCAACCGCCACTGGAGACGTTACGCGAGGATGCGGCCCGAATGCGACCAAACGTGGACCTACTGATTGCTCTCACCCACATCGGACATCGGGCCGATGTGGAATTGGCTCAGGACAATCCTGGCATCGATATCATTCTGGGTGGACACAGCCATACCGTGATCCAGGCCCCCGAACTGTACGGCTCTACTTTCCTATGCCAGGGTGGAAGTCACGCACGATTTGCGGGGGTCTATCAGTGGGATGGGGCGCTATCTGGTGGACTGGTCAGCCTCACCGGAGGACCACCGGCATTTCGGT
>CANFJD010000112.1 GCA_947447315.1 Fimbriimonadaceae bacterium | reverse complement strand
TCGCCAGGAACGATCCGGCCGCAGCACCGATTACCTGGGAAATAATGTAGCCGACCGCGTTGACCGGGGACAACTTGCGGGCTAGAGTGAGCGCCAAGGTAACGGCCGGATTCAGATGACCGCCACTGATGGCGGCAGTCGCAGAAACCATGACGGCAATCGTCAATCCGTGGGCGAAGGCAATGCCCACCAGTCCGCCCGGAACATCACCCAGGTGGGAAATGGCCAGGATTCCGACGTAACAGAGGGCGAGGGTTCCAATAAGCTCGGCAACGAACGCTTTTATATTCATACTCATTTGGTCCATGCGCCGCCGTTAGCTACATTGCTCACCTTTCGCGGACGGATGGATTCTCGGAAGTACAGACGGTGAGCTGGCGGAAATCTTGTCGCCGGTGGAGTAGCGTAGTTGCTTAAATTTGATCCAATTCGGCGAATAATGCCGCCCGATCAATCGGTTTGGTTAAGAAAGCGGTCATTCCGGCCGCCATCGCCAAATCGCGGTCACCCTCAAGCGCGCTGGCGGTTAAACCGATAATCGGAATTTTTGCGGCTGCGGTTCGGCTGGTGCGGATACGGCGGGTGAGTTCAAGGCCATCGATATCCGGCAGGCTAATGTCCATGAGAATGACGTCAAACTGACCGGATTCCCAGGCGTGGGTTGCGGAGATGCCATCGGCGGCAATCGTAAATTCGTCTCCCCGAGCCGTTAGAATGCCCTTGGCCACCATCTGATTCACCAAGTTGTCTTCCACGACCAGGACCTTCAGTTTTCGGTGGCTAAGGATATTGGAATCCTCTTGGGTGACGATTTCTGGCGGGTGAACCGCGTGCATCACGGAATTCCGCAGCGATTGGCGTCGAATGGGCTTCATCAAAATGGCAGAAAACATGCCTCGCGCTTCGGCGCTCAAGTGATGGTTCATCAAGACTGAACTCAGGAGGATCATGGGCTGGTCACCAACCTTTCTGAGCCGGTGGGCCAGTTGGATTCCGTCGGAGGATCCAATTTCCATGTCGAGAACAGACATTGCCACAGAATCGCGATTTTGCAGGAACAGGTCGACGGCTTCGTCGACGGTCGCCGCGGTGAGCGGCTGTCCGCCCAGCGCTCGAATATAGTTTGAAAGCACTTCCAGATTCACGGCGTTGTCGTCTACGCACAGGATCTTTTCCCCATCCAGATGAGCCGCTTCGGTGTTTATTCCCTGCACCACGTCGAGAGGGATGACGAATCGGAAAGTGCTGCCCTTTTGGGGGATCGACTCCACTTCAATCCGGCCACCCATGGCCTCGGTTAAAAATTGGCAAATGGCCAGGCCAAGCCCGGTTCCTCCGTATTTGCGGCTGGTTGACCGATCCGCCTGGGTGAAGCGGTGGAAAATCTTCTTCTGAGCCTCTAGAGAGATACCAATTCCCGTATCGACGACGTCGGTTACCAAATTGGACTCTTGAAAGACAACCTCCACGCACACTTGACCATGGTCGGTGAATTTGATGCCATTTGAAATGAGGTTGCTGAGCACCTGCCGGAAGCGGGTGGGGTCACCGATCGTCATCTCGGGAACCGCCTCCTGAATGTGACAAATCAGTTGGATCTGCTTCTGCAGCGCCAGAGGCTCGAAACTGGCGACCGTATCTTCGATCAGCGTGGGGAGATTGAACGGTATTCGCTCCAATTCAATCATGCCCGCTTGAATCTTGCTGTAATCCAAAATATCGTTGAGGATTACAAGGAGGGTGTTGGCGCTGGACAGCACTGTCTCAAGCTGTTGCTGCTGTTCGGGGGCCAGCTCTCCGTCCGCCACGATACTGGCTGTCCCGATAATGCCATTGAGGGGCGTCCGAATCTCGTGGCTCATACTGGCGAGGAAATCTGCCTTTGCCTGAGCCGCAAGTTCCGCCTGTTTGGTTGCCGCCTAGGCATCGCGGATACGCCGATTGAGAGCGGAGAATTGAGTTTCGATTAAGTTGACCGCCGGGCGGAATACGAATACCGCTTCCGCCGCCAACACCACGAATGTGACAACGACGAGGATCAGCCCCAGGTTGATGAGGTCCTGATTGGCATCCTGAGCCGAGTGGGTGAGGTCGGTTACGATTTGGTCCGCTTGCCTCAGCACCGATTCATAGTGATCAAGAAATACAGCAAGCGCCGCCGCATTTGACTTGCCTTCCTCTAATTTTCGCGATGTTTCGGTCAGTAATCGAATGGGCACGTCGAGTTGCCGGATTTCGCGTTCGATGGCTGGTGTCTTGAGGATTTTTTCTCGCGTAAGCGAGGCATGATTTTCGTTCAATTCCCGGACTGATTTACGCAATTTTTCGACGGTAGAGGCGCGATTCTTGCTGTAAACTTCCAACTGAAGCCTGAAGGCATCCTTGGCGATTTTTTGCCTTAGCATCCGCTGGCGGCCGGCGCGATTGATGACATTTGCCCCCGTTAGTTGGGTCTGAATCTGCTGCTTCATCACCAGGTGCGCAACCACCGTGAGTACTGCCACCGCCAACAGGGCCAGCATGTAAGACCGTCGCAGGCTGGTCGAAGGATCATGATGGTTGGCAGTCCGATCAATCATAAATCACCTGGCGATACGTAACCACTGCTAAATCGTTTCAAAAGTCCTATATTCAAACGCCCGGCTGGATTTTAGCCCGCCAGGTGCGACATAATCGGGTGATTAACCAAGGAGCCTTTATGCCCACCTTTCGCGAAGGACTTAGCTTCGACGATGTTTTGTTAATCCCCCAGCGGACGGAGGTGCTACCCAGCGAGGTGGACACTTCCACCGAATTTCTTCCCGGAATTACTCTACGGGTGCCCATCGTATCGGCACCGATGGATACGGTGACAGATGCACGACTTGCCATCGCCATTGCGCGAGAAGGCGGAGTCGGCGTTATTCACCGAAATATGACCATTGAGCAGCAAGCGGAGATGGTGGATCGCGTGAAACGATCCGAAAGTGGCGTGATCACGAAGCCGTTCAAATTGGGGCCCGATGAGTCTATTCAAGACGCCGTCAACCTCATGGAGAGATTCCATATTTCCGGGGTTCCCATCGTCGATGGCTCGGGACTGCTGGTCGGAATTTTGACGAACCGGGATATCCGGTTTGAATCGGACTATACCAAACCGATCCGTAGCCGAATGACAAGCAATGACCTAGTGACGGCTTCGGTTGGCACGACGTTGGAGCAGGCGCAGGAAATTCTGGCTGAGCACCGGATCGAGAAGCTGCCGATCGTCGATAGCGCGGGAGTTCTGAAGGGCCTGATCACGATCAAGGACATTCTTAAGGTCCAGCGCCATCCGCTGGCGACCAAGGACAAGAAGGGTCGCCTGATTGTCGGCGCGGCGATCGGAGCACTTCGACAGCCATACGAACGAGCGAAGGCTCTGCAGGATGCGGGTGCCGACTTTGTGGTGATAGACGCGGCTCACGGCCACTCGAAAGGGGTGATGGACTGCGTAAAGCTTCTCAAGCAGCGCCTTCCGGACCTGAAGGTTATTGCCGGAAATGTGGCTACGCGAGAAGGCGTTCGGGATCTCGTGGCGCTAGGAGCGGACGGTCTTCGACTCGGCATCGGAGCCGGATCCATCTGTACCACTCGAGTAGTCGCTGGAGTTGGGGTTCCCCAGTTCACGGCCGTCATGGACTGTGCCTCCGAAGCCAACGAGCTCGGAATTCCCACGATTGCCGACGGCGGAATTCGTAGCTCGGGCGACGTTGTAAAATGCCTGGCTGCGGGCGCCAGTTGCGTGATGATGGGCAACATGTTTGCCGGCGTGGAAGAAAGCCCCGGCGAGGTGGAGATTTATAGAAACCGTGCCTACAAGGTTTACCGAGGAATGGGTTCCGTCGGTGCGATGCGGCAGGGAAGTTCCGACCGGTACATGCAAGTGAAAGAGGCCGGCGGGACCATCGTTCCCGAGGGAGTTGAGGGGCGCGTGCCGTTCAAGGGAAGTCTTTCCGATACCGTTGCGCAGATTCTCGGTGGGATTCGATCCGGTATGGGATACGTAGGGGCCAATTCGTTGCTGGAACTTCGAAGTGAGGCCCAATTCCTGAAGATCACCAACGCGGCCCTGCGAGAAAGTCACCCGCACGACGTTCAGATCACTAAGGAGCCACCGAACTACTCGAGTCCGTACGCCGGCGCCGAATCCGAATGAGCGACCTCCGAAATTTAGGGCGGCTGAAGGGAATGGACGACCTTTTACCCGCCGAAACCGTAGTTTGGCAGCACCTGGAAAGCACCTTCCAGCGAGTTACGGCGCGTTTTGGCTACGGTGAGATCCGAACTCCGATTGTCGAGGAATACCGACTGTTTGACCGTACGTCCGGAGAGACATCCGATATTGTCTCGAAGGAAATGTACGTGTTCGAGACCCGGGGCGATACCGAAGATGATCGGGTGAAGGTTGCCCTACGGCCAGAGTTGACGGCACCCGCGATGCGGGCAATCAAGCAGCATAAGCTGGCCTCGCAACAGGGGACACTCCTGCGATTCTGGTACCGCGGTCCGTTCTTTCGTTACAACGAGCCCCAGAAAGGGCGCCGGAGACAGGGCCACCAACTAGGCGTGGAACTGGTTGGGTCGGGTTCTCCCCAAGCCGATATCGAAGTGATGGAAGTCGCCCATCACTTCATGAGAGATTTGGGACTCTCGGAGCACCCAATTGTAATCAATTCGATTGGCCGGCAGGCTTGCCGCCAAGCTTACGGCGAGGCGATTCTCGATCACATTTCGGCTTATTTGGCGGATGCAACGACCGAGGAGCAGTCACGGGCAGCGAAGAATCCGCTTCGGCTGCTCGATACAAAAGAGGAGAAATTGAAAGCAGCCCTGCTGGGGGTGCCATCAATTCTAGACTTCTTGGAGCCGGACGCTCGGGTTCGGTTTGACGAGATTCAAGCTGGACTCTCCGATGCTGAGGTTCCGTTTACGGTCGATCCCACGATTGTCCGCGGTTTGGATTACTACACCGAGACCGTTTTTGAAGTCATTGGTAAGCATTTGGGTTCCCAAAGCTCCCTTCTAGGCGGCGGTCGCTACGATGGGCTGCTGGAAAGTGTGGGGGGACCCGCGCAACCGGCCGTCGGCCTGGGAATCGGCATCGAAAGGATGGCCCTCGAACTGGCAGGGGAACAGATTGCCGTTCAAGAAGCGACCCCGATCGCGTTCTTTGTTCATTTTTCAGCGGCAGAACGCCAAACGACGGTGCAGTTGGCCCGCGGACTCCGATCGCGTGGTTTGCCGGTGCAGTTTGATATTGACGGTCGATCCAGCAAGTCGCAAATGCGGCAAGCCGGGAACTCCGGAGCCAAATATATGGTAATTCTCGGGTCCGATGAACTCGAGCGGCAGGTGGCGACCGTTAAGCGACTAGCAGACGCTGAGCAAACTCTAGTTCCATTCTCGGAGCTTGAATCATGGTTACGCGAAGCCTAGCCGGATTCGTTTGCCTCTTTACGGTGGCGTTTGCCCAGGTGCCCGACGTTCGGCTTAAGTTCGATGTCGGAGTCTATGGTCTCATCGAACCCGACGGTCACACGACGCTGCACACGTATGATCTACTCGGTCGACCCAGTACGGTTTCGCTGACGTTTTTCTTAGAATCAGGGTTAAGAGCGTTTGCTGCCCAACGGTTCGAACGTCTACCGGGTGCAGGCAACGCCGATTTGCTTGACGAAATGTACGTCGAGGACGAAGGCATCTGGCGGGTCGGGAAACAGTACTTGCCGTTTGGCTACGGACGGTTGATGGCCGAGACCGCGATTGCCGGACGCGGCGAATCTAGCATCGTTATCGATGGGGTCCCGATCGTCGTGGGGTTCTGCGATAACGGGCGAGGATATCAGCAAGGTTGGGTAGTCCGGATTGGGACTCCCGGACTCAATATTTTTGGTGCGACCGGTCGTTCATTCGGTATCAGCGGCACGGCGCTCACGCCGTTTCGCCGTCCTCAAGACGCCCCGGGTGTCAATCGTGGCTACCGAACAATTGTGGGCCTCGAAAGCACCCGAAAGATCGGCGTAGGGGTGCTCACGGCGACGGTTGTTACCCTAAAACAGCCCATGCTAGGGAACGATCCCGATCTCGTCGTGACGGATGTTGCATTTGTGACGCGGAAATTTGGAGTCCTTTCCGGTCAAGCCGGTATCACCTACGGAAGCACACCGAGCGCGTGGTTGATACGCCTGGGGGGATCCGTAGGGCTGGATGCCCGGTCGAGTCTTGAACCTATGATAAGGTTTAAGAACGGAGGATTCTATGATCTTGGGATCGGGATTCGTTTCCGCTTCTAGCCATGGAATGGGTTATCATCGTCTTGATCGTCTTGGTCGCTACCGTGGCCCTGCTCATGGTTTCGTTGCGACTATCCAAATCCACCACTCCGTCGCAAGAATTAGCTCCGGAAGAGCGATCGATCCAACGTCGGTTGGCGCGCCGGCAGAGAGAAATTGAGGAGGCTGCCCGCACGATGGGGAAGGGAGCGATGGCCCCGATCGCATCCCAAGCCACGGAATCGAGCCGGGAAATCGTGAATACGCTTGCATCAGCTCTCGGGCAGCGCCAAACTGTCCGCCGGGCTCTTTTGAATAAATCTATGTTTGAGCGTGATGTTGAAGCGTTACGCGATCAACTCGCGAGTGCAAAGACCGACGGGGAACGGCAGGTTCTGGCTGGGGCGATCTCCGCGAAGTCGATGGAACTGAACCATTACGACGCTCTCGCCCAATCACTCAGTCGGATGGATGCCATCATTGCAGAGGCAGAAGCTAGTTTGACCGAGACCCGAGCCCGCATGTTGGCGGTATCGACTTCAGCGGCAGGGGCAGAACTGGATATCGATGGACTGCGTGCCAATCTCAGTCACCTGGGCGCGCTCCGTGCTTCTGTGGATGAAGTTCAAGTCTCACTGACCTAATAACTTGAAATCTACGGGATAATGAACCGATGAATGAAGTAAAGCGCGCCTACGATATGCTCCGTGGATACGTGGGTCGGGAGTATGATCGAGTCGTTACCCGCGATCGGGAAGACGCGTTCGCCGAACTTTATCAACCATCCATTCCGGTCGAAAGTCCCGTTTTTCCCGCGCCGCCAATCCCCGTCGTTGACCCAAAGACGGAAGCTCGGCGAATACTCGGAGTTCAGCCTGGCGACGCAATCGAAGTGATCGACGCCTCATATCATCAGCTGCTGGATAGGAGCGATCCGAAAAAATTTGACGCAGGAACCGAAATTCAGGCTAAAGCTCAAGAAATTCAGACAAAGATCCGATGGGCATACAGTGTCCTAACCGATGATTTGGATAGCCCTTCCAAACGATTCCGATCCCTGGAAATCGAATAGTAAAAATTTTTGTCACGCATAGGCAAAATGCCTATAGAATTAGTTCATAAAAATCGGTAGCGGCAAAGCATTACAATCTTCCTTCGGTCTTCATTCGCCCAATTTGTAAATTGAGTAACGTCAACCCGCACGCCCCACTCTCTCCGCTGCCTTTCGACGGACAGGTTGAAAGGTTAATATTCACCCTCGACCATGTTAAAGCTCTTGCATCGCCAGTGCGAGCCTTAGTGTTCTGGTGTTTCAGCGCGACCGAACCGAAATCGGTGTCCGATATTGCGGCGGAGATAGGAAAATCCTCGCAAACGGTTCGCTACCATGTCAACGCCCTTTCGGAGCTCGATCTGATCATTTCGGTTGACGAACGGAAACGACGTTCTCGGACAGAGCTGCTGTACGTTCGGAAAGCAATCCTCTCGCTAGATTCTGGAGCCGATGGGACGCCGGAATACAACCGGTATCGGGCGCGAGGAATGGCGCTGGAATGCCGCAAGATGACGCGAGAAGCCGAAAATTACTACAAGATTCTCGAGCGTGAACGGTCGGTAATCGCATACAGTTTGATCCGCAAGGCGCACGTGCGGCTGTCCCGCGAGCAAGCCGCGAAACTTCGGGTGGATATCGTCAATCTGTATGCCGAGGCAGCCAATAATCAAACGCCCGCAGAGGAAGGGGGCATCCAGGTGAATTTCATGATGTACATGTTTCCAACAACGTTCCAATCCCGAACGTGGGCGGCGGAGTTGGGATTTGATCTCGGAACGGAAGGAGACCGAGATGACGAAGAGATCGAATAGGCCCGATTTCCGGGCCGGTGATGCGGCCAAAGGCGTAAACTCGACGTGTGAGCAACTCGGTTCAAGTTGACGTTCCGCAGGTTCGGTGGAACCTTTCTGCGCTAGCCAATG
>CANFJD010000111.1 GCA_947447315.1 Fimbriimonadaceae bacterium | reverse complement strand
TTCCAGCTCACGAAGGATGGTTTTGGCCCGATCCAGCACTACGGGTGGCACTCCCGCCATGCGGGCGACGTGGATCCCATAACTGCGATCGGTCCCGCCGGGCAGCACGCGGTGGGTCCAGATGATATCGTCGCCGATCTCGTCGACCGAGACTCGGTAGTTTGCCACGGCAGGTAGCTGAACGCTGAGGGCATTGAGCTGGTGGTAGTGAGTGGCAAAGAGGGTTTTGGCACCCAGTTCGGCCAGGAATTCCACCATGGACCAGGCGATGGCGAGGCCATCAAAAGTGGATGTACCGCGACCGACTTCATCGAGGATTACGAGCGAGCGATCGGTGGCGTGATTGAGGATGTTGGCGGATTCCACCATCTCCACCATAAACGTGCTCTGGCCGAGAGCGAGCTCATCCTTGGCGCCGATGCGGGCGAAGATGCGGTCGCAAAGACCAATCCGAGCCACCTTTGCCGGGACAAATGAGCCAATTTGCGCGAGAAGCGTGATGAGGGCGCATTGGCGCAGGTAGGTGCTTTTGCCGGCCATGTTGGGGCCAGTGATGATGAGAACCCGGGGTTCCGCACGGATGGCCAGATCGTTGGGGACGAAGCCAGAACTGGTGACTTCGACCACCGGGTGACGACCGCCAAGGATTTCGAGGCCATTGCCCTCGGTGAGTTCGGGAGCGATGTAGTGCCGTTTCACGGCGGCTTCGGCAAGCCCCGCCAGGGCATCCAGTTCGGCAAGCGCGCGCGCGGTTTTGAGAAGTTCGACCGCTTGTTCGGAAACGCGGGATCGAAGCCGGAAGAAGAGATCGCTCTCTAGAGCGACCGCCTTTTCCTGCGCGCCCAGCACCAGCGATTCGTGCTCCTTGAGCTCGGCGGTGATGTAACGCTCTGCGGCGGCGGTGGTCTGCTTACGGATGTAGTGGCCAGGAACGCGATCGGTTTGGCTCTTGGCGACTTCCAAGAAGTAGCCAAATACCGAGTTAAAGCCAACCTTAAGGTTGTTGATGCCGGTGCGCTCGCGTTCTTGGGCTTCCAGGGCGGCGATATAGCTTTTTCCGTTGCGAGCGAGATCGCGCAACTTATCCAGTTCGGGATCGTACTCGGCCCGAATGACGCCTCCATCGCGGATTGTCATGGGGAGGTCATTCAGTAACGCCCGGTGGAGGAGGAGAGCCAGTTCACGATGGTCTCCCAGTTGCTCGCGCACATACTGCAGCCGTCCTAGACTCACCTTCACCAGCGGTTCGGCCAGGAGCGGAAGGATGCCGAGCGAGGTGCGAAGGGCATCTAGATCGCGCGGACCCGCATGACCGGTGGCGCATCGACTCACGAGACGTTCCATATCAGCCACGCGACGTAGGAGATCGCGGATGTCGCCCCGAACCATGGGTTGGTCGGTAAAGCGGCGAACGGCGTCTTGCCGCTCCTGAATTCGCGTTCGATCCAGCAGCGGCTGATCGACCCAGCGGCGAATCAGCCGCGCGCCCATCGGGGTGAGGGTCTCGTCGATGATGCTCAACAGCGTGAATTTTCGCGAGCCGTCGGAAAGGTTTTGGGTGAGTTCCAATGACCGGCGGGTGGCGGGATCCAGTCGCATGTATTCGTCCGTGGCGTACGTGGTGAGGGTCGCGACATGATCGAGCGCCAGGCCATTTTTGGTGGCGTATTCCAGGACCATCGCCGCCGCGATGATGGCGGCGGGCTTATCGTCGCAGCCGAAGCCCGACAGGGAGGCGACGCCAAACTTGGTCTTAAGCAGGCGATCGGCGCGATCAAGGCGGGGCGAATCGACCGGCGTTACAGAAATGCCCAGGCCGACGGCAGCGGCTTCCGACAGTTCTTCCGCCCCCGATGCGACGAGGAGTTCAGACGGGCGCAACCGGGCCAGTTCGGGGAGTAACTGATTACTGGATTCGCTACTCGCAACTTCGGTCACGACAAACTCCCCGGTACTGGGGTCGAGCGTCGCCAATCCGACGTACAGTTCTCCGCGGTAAATAGCGGACAGGAAGCTGTTTTGGCCCGATGCCAGCAGGGAGTCTTCCACCAGTGTGCCCGGGGTCATCACCCGGGTGACGCCCCGTTTTACGAGTCCCTTGACCGCTTTGGGGTCTTCCAATTGGTCGCAAATGGCGACCTTGATGCCTTGTTGCAGGAGTCGAGCCAGGTACCTCTCTACTGCGTGGTACGGCACGCCAGCCATAGCCACTTTTCCGTTGCTGCCGTCTTCTTTTCCGGTCAGGGTGATCTCGAGGGCGCGGGCGGCGATGGTAGCGTCTTCGCCGTAAAACTCGTAGAAGTCGCCGACCCGCATGGCCATCACCACGCCCGGATGCTCCGCCTTGGCCGCGTAGTACTGCTTCAGCATCGGCGTCTGGGGGATCACGGTTTGATTATGTTATGTGGGACGGGGTGCTCGTTGGTACGATTAGCAATCATGAAGCAGCCGTTTATTGCTCCGCTGTCCACCACCGACGGCGACCTCACCATCCGGATTTACCGGTTGGAGGATGCGGCGGCATTAGCGGCGGGCACCAACGCCTCTTACGAACATTTGCGTCCTTGGATGCCGTGGGCGACCGAGACCATGACGGAGATCGACGCCGAAGTGCTGATCCGTCGCTTTATTGCGGGCTACTTTGGAAACACAGATTTCACGATGGGTATCTGGCGGGACGATCAATTTCTTGGCGGCACGGGATTCCATCTGCGGGGCCGGTCGCTGGATGCCTCGGTCGGCGAAATTGGGATGTGGATTCGTCAGGACTGCGCCGGGCAGGGACTCGGTCAACAAGCACTCCGCCTGATGTTAAAGTGGGGATTCGAGGAGTGGGGATGGGAGCGGATTTTCTGGCAGTGCGACGCTCGAAATGCGGCCAGCGCCAAGGTGGCATTGAATTGCGGACTACTCTACGAAGGCACTCTCCGCTCCGACGATCTGACCGTGGATGGTAATCGCCGAGATACGCAGTATTACGCGATGCTCCGGTCAGAATATTCTCGGTAGCAAAGTAACGGCCCGTCGCCGGACAGTACACTCGGCGCGTGCGGAACAACTCGGGCGTCGCTCTCTTATCAATCGTACTAGCATCCGTCGCGGCAACGGGATTTACCGCGATGCCGATTGAATATGCGAATCCGCTAGTCGGCACCGATGGTCACGGCCATGCGTTTCCGGGAGCAACCACGCCGTTTGGCATGGTGCAGTTAAGTCCGGATACCCGGATCGGTACCTGGGATGGTTCCTCTGGCTATCACTACAGCGATTCCACCATTCTCGGGTTTAGCCACACGCACCTAGCTGGCACCGGCGTGGGCTGTTTGGGCGACATCATGTTGATGCCAACGGTGGGAGAGCCAACGGTTAAGGAAGACGAGTACAAATCACCATTCTCTCACCAAAAAGAAGTGGCAAAGCCGGGCTACTACAAAGTGTTTTTGGATAAACCGGGCGTGACCGCGGAACTAACAGCGACCCCACGAACTGGATTCCACCGGTACACATTCCCGGCCTCTAGCCAGTCGCATATTGTTCTGGATCTGACGCACGGAATTTCGAATAGTTCGACCGAGACCCACGTGGATGTGGTGAGCAACAAGGAGATTGTTGGTTACCGAAAGTCGAGCGGTTGGGGTGGCAACCGGACGGTCTATTTTGCAATGACGCTTTCCAAGCCTTTTCGCACCATTGGGCTAGACCTGAACGGTTTGCCGGTGAAAGCACTGGAAGCGACCGGGCAGATAAAGGCGCGACTAGATTTTCGCACCTACGACGGGGAAGCGATTGAAGTTCGGGTTGGCATATCGGCGGTGAACGTGGACGGTGCCCGAAAGAACTTGGCTTACGAATCCAATACCCACAGCTTTGCCGAAGTTCGGGCATCCGCTTCGGCGATGTGGTCGGAGGCACTGGGGCGGATCACGGTGCAATCGGCCAGCAAAGCCGATCTAAGGACGTTCTATTCCAACGCTTATCTTTCGTATCTGGCCCCGAACCTTTTTTGTGATGCGGATGCGACCTACGTTGGCTTGGACCACAAGGTGCATGCCCCGGAAGGATTTCAGAATTACAGCACGTTTTCGCTCTGGGATACGTACCGAGCATTGCACCCACTCCTGACCATTACCCAGCCGGAGCGAGTGCCAGATCTTACGCGGTCGCTGATTGCGGAGTATGAGCAGGGACCCTACGGCACGACGCCCGTTTGGCCACTGGCGGAAAATGAGACGTGGTGCATGATTGGCTACCACAGCGTTCCCGTTCTGGTAGACGCCTACTTTAAGGGATTGCTGGGAGCAGAGGCGGAGCGGGCTTACAATGCCATCCGCGCGACGGCGATGCGAGATACCGAAGACCTGCGCTACTACCGAAACTTGGGTTACGTGGCGTCGCGCGGCGGCGCGGAGGCGACCAGCAAAACGATTGAGTTTGCGGTGGACGATTGGGCGATCGCGAGAATGGCGGCGGCGCTGGGTAAGCGGGAAGACGCCGATCTGTTCTACCGCCGAGCCACGAATTACCGAAACCTATTTGATCGCACGACGCGGTTTTTCCGCGGTCGAAAGGCGGCGGGCACTTGGCGGACGCCGTTTGATACGTTGGGTCTCGTCGGCGACGAATACACCGAGGCTTGCGCTTGGCAGTATGGCTTTACGGTGCAGCAAGACGTTCCGGGAATGATTGGTCTCTACGGCGGCGATAAGGCGTTCGTGGCGCGGATGGATGAGATGTTCAACATGGATTCCCGGATCCACACGGGTATCCCGGACATTACGGGCCTCGTGGGCCAGTACGCCCAGGGTAACGAGCAGTGCCACCACCAAGCGTATCTGTATGATTACGCCGGGGCACCGTGGAAGACGCAATCTCGGGTGCGCGACCTGATGAAGCGATTCTACAATGACCGTCCCGATGGTCAGGTTGGCAACAACGACTGCGGTCAGATGTCGGCTTGGTACATTTTCAGCGCGGTCGGCTTCTACCCCGTGAACCCGGCAAGCGGAGACTATGTCATCGGCAGTCCGCTGGTGGATTCGGCGGTAATTTCGGTTCCGGGCGGCAAGAAGTTCACGGTAACGGTGCAGAATAACTCGCCTAAAAACGTCTATATCCAGCGGGCATACCTAAACGGGAAACCGTATTCGCGCGTTTGGCTGAACCACCGGGACATTGTCCAGGGTGGTTCGTTGAAGCTGGTGATGGGGAGTCAGCCGAATACGGCGTGGGGCACGGCGGTGAAAGATCGTCCGCGACCGACCATGCCGGCCGGTTTCAAGTACGGTCCGTTACCGGAAGCTTCCACCAACAAGGTTGTGGTTCTACCGCTCCCAATTCGGGTGGCCGCGGGTGAGGATGATCCGATTGGCAACTTTGTCGGTGATCCCAACATGAACGAGGGCAGCACCAACCGGGCGGGCGGCCGTGTGGATGTTTCGGATCCCTTGGCGGGGCCAGAGCGGATGTACCTGAGTGAGCGGTACGGTCAAGACTATACGTTCCGGTATCCGGTGCCAGTATCTGGACGCTATACAGTGCGCTTGCATTTTGCGGAGGTATTCAACGATGAACCCGGCCAACGGCTGCAGAACATCAGCATCAATGGCAAGCGGGTGCTCACCAACTTTGACCCGGTGATGGCAGCGGGCGGGCCGCGAAAAGCGGTGGTGCGATCCTTCACGGGAATCACGGCCGATGCTAAGGGCGTGATTGCGATCCGGATTCAAGCGGCGCCGGGCAGTCCCGATCAGAACGCCAAGATAAGCGGTATCGAGATCATCGCCGAATAAGGTGAAAAGTCCCGCCCTAAAAAGGCGGGACTCAACATATTTCAGGCGGCGGGTACACAATACGGTGTGAAGCGATTGTTTGTGCGGTGGCTACTGTTGGCCATCGCCGTGTTTGTGGCCAGTGTGGTGTGCCAGGCCCTGGGTCTGGGTTTTCGGGCGCACGTCGATTCGGTCGGTTCCGGGATTGTGCTGCTGATTGGAGTTGCACTGTTAAGCTTTCTCAACGCCACGCTAGGCAATGTTTTGCGGATTCTTACGCTGCCGCTGAGCTGCATCACGCTCGGACTATTTTCGCTGGTGGTAAACGCGTTCGTCCTCTGGATGGCCGCGAGTTTGGATCTTGGATTTCGCATTACTAAGGAAGGAGCGCCGGGCTTCGGGGCCGCATTCGTCGCCAGTATTCTCATTTCCATCATTAACGGCATGCTTGGGGTGTTTCTTCCGGCCGACGACAAAGACTAAACCGACAGAGATTTGATCGGCGTTTCCACCCAGATATAGTAGATTCCGCGATGAGAAATTACCGAATTCGTAGACTCATCGCTCCCACCCGGGGATTACAGCAGGCGGTGGTGTTGTTTTTGCTCGGTCAGATCGCCTTTGTCCTGGGTGTCGGACTGAGTTTTAAAGATTTTATTCGACCGATTCTGTCGGGCACGTCGGCCAAGATTTATGGCGGGGTGGCGCAGTTTGTGCCGCCTGATCGCGTTGCCATCACCACCCATTACACCGCCGGCATTTTGCTACTCATCGGCGGTTGGCTCAGCTACCGTGGAATCCGTTCGGCTTTGGAGCACATCGTGGAGACCTTGAATCCGGGCTTGAAATCCGGGAAGGTAGACCGATATATTCGCAAACTCCAACTGGCCCAAGGGCCGCGCGTGGTGGCGATTGGCGGGGGGACCGGTCTCAGCACGTTGCTACGCGGCTTGAAGCAGGAGACATCGAACATCACGGCGATTGTGACGGTGACGGACGACGGCGGCTCGAGCGGGAAGCTGATTAAAGAGAAGGGGATCATTCCCCCGGGCGATATCCGAAACTGTTTGGTGGCGCTGGCGGATGCGGAAAAGGCGATGACCGACCTGTTTCAGCACCGGTTCGTGAATTCCGGCGCGCTTACCGGGCACTCGCTGGGCAATCTGCTGATTGCGGGATTAACTGACCAAAACGATAGCGATTTTGAAAAGGCGGTGGAGATTGCCAGCGACGTTTTGAATATCCGCGGGCGGGTGATTCCCAGTACTTTGGCGCACGTGCGCTTGGCGGCTCGGTTTGCGGGAGGGCGGGTGGAATACGGCGAAACCAACATCGTTGAGCAGCCGGACACCATTCAAACCGTGTTTCTGGAGCCGGACAACTGCGAAGCGCATCCCAGCGCACTGGAAGCTATTCGGCAGGCTGATTTGATTTGCATCGGACCGGGAAGTGTGTATACGAGCGTGGTGCCGAACCTCTTGGTACCGGGGATTGCGGACGCCATCATGGCGAGTACGGCGAAGAAGGTTTACATCTGTAATGTGATGACCCAGCCGGGGGAAAGTGAGGGATTTTCCGCGAGCCGTCACGTGGCGGCGATTATGGACTGCGTTCGGAAGCGGACGTTTGATTACGTGATGATCAACACCGCCATCCCCACCGAGGCGGCGTTGCAAAAGTATCAGGGGTCGCGTCAGCACATGGTGGAAGCCGACGAGGACCAGATTCGCAAACAGGGCTTCCGTATCATCCGCGGCAATCTGATGAGCGAAACCGACGTCGTCCGTCACGACCCGGTAAAGGTAACCACCCGCCTGATGAAGCTCTTGATGGAGTAGCGGGTTCCTAAGGGAGTTCGAGGCTTTTTTGGGCTAGTTCCGGTTTGACGAAGATTGTTGGTGAGGCATCAATCTCGGTGAGGACGGGGAGTGCCTTTTTGGACTGAACTCCAATTTTTTGCATCTCGCGCCCGGTGGTAAGGAGGTTGCGTTCCATCGATCCGATGGTCTCATTGTAATTGCCCACGGCGAGGCCAAGGTTGCGGCCTAGTTTTGTGAGATGCTCAGCGACGATACTCATGCGGTCGATCATCGTGGCACCGACATCCAGGATTCGCTGGGCATCTTTCTCGGCGCGCGACTGGTTCATGACGTACCGAGCCAGGTGAACCACGGCAAGAATGGAGTGAGGTCCGGCAAGATACACCCGGTTCTGCTGCCCTTCGTCGGCAAGGCTGGGCTCGCGCTCCATGGCGAGATTGTAGGCTCCCTCGTGGGGGATGAAGAGCACCGCGCAGTCGGCTCCTTCGTAGCGGGACCAATAGTTCTTCTTGCCGAATTCACGGATGTGACCGCGTACCGCCGCGACGTGGCCCTTGATAAACTGCTCGCGAATCAGTTCATCGCCAGTGTTCATGGCTTCCATGTACTGGCTGAGTGGCACCTTGCAATCGATCACCAATTTCTTCTGATTGGTGAGGTTGATCACGAAGTCGGACCGTAGCATTCCCTCGTC
>CANFJD010000110.1 GCA_947447315.1 Fimbriimonadaceae bacterium | reverse complement strand
TCTCGTATCGCTTACCGTTGCGAGTGGTCATTTCTCGCTCGGTGGGAATCAAGATGTCGTAGATGTCTAGTCCCCACAGGCCCTCTTGGTTCGCCCGGCGGGTCAGCATATCGCGGACTTTGCCTTCGTGACCAGAAATGGTGTGGACCGCATACCAGGCTTTCGGCATTAGTTAGTGAGCTCCCTTCGTTAGCATGTCGATGATGAGGCCGAAGGCCCAACCCAACAGTGACAGAATGGCGACGCACATCAAACACACGGTCAAGACCACGCCGGTCAACCGGTTGGTTTCTGGCCGAGATGGCCAGTTCACCTTCTTTAATTCGCGTTGGACTTCATTGAGAAATCCCCGCACGCCGCGTTGTGAACGCGGTAACGGTACGGACCCACCTTTTGCGGGTTCTTTTCCTCCGGGGGCAGTCGATACTTTAGCCATGGACGATCAATCCTTGTCGGTTACGGCAAGGGACCATTCATGATACCCGCCTCCGGCTGTGCCCCCGATAAGTCTTTGGTACCCTATGGAAAAATGCACGTTCTCACCACACAAATGTTTAATTTACGATACACTCTCATCGGTTAGGGTCACGGAGCGTAACTGTAGAACTTTCCATAGGGAAGAAGTGAAAAAGCTTGCCAGTGAGTGGGTTCGGGCCGTAACGACGAATCAATCCAAGCGATGTTGGCTGCGGGTCCTTTATCTGAGTTAGAACACCTGATTCTCGCCCTTTTGGGGGAGGGGAATAGCAACGGCTACGCCATCCGGAAAGCCATGAACCGCCTGAAAGGCGGTCGTTGGAGCGCAGACAGCGGTAGCGTGTATCGCATCCTGAGACGGCTAGAGGCTTACGGGCTTTTGGAAGAGATGGGACGTAACGGGGCTCAGAACCGGGAACGAACCGAATACGCGCTCACACCGGAGGGCGAGAAAGAGTTGGACGTGTGGATGACCGTGAGTCCAGATGAGATGGACATGGGTTACATGACCGACAGCGTTCGTACCCGCGCTTACTTTCTTACGCGGATGGAGCCGGCGGAACGAATTCGCCTCGTTAAACGGTGGCTTTCGGAAAGTAAGGCGTATGCAATCAACCTTGAGATCGAGCTGGCCCAGACGGCGTTCAACGAGCCGATGCGCGATGCCGCTTACCGTAACTTGCATTTCCATGCGCTGGCTCGGGTGGAATGGCTGAAATACTTGCTGGCGACGCTTCGACAACCCGCTCCAGAATCGGAACTAGCGCCGACCGAAAACCTCGCTACCCTCGCCGGAAACGACGACGAATAGCGATTCTTTCAGCGCTTTTCCGGTCTACAGGCCGATCTCAAGGATTTTCAGCTTCTTTACGCCGTCGGGCGCGCTAAAGGCGATGAGATCGTTCACCTGGGCACCAAAAATTGCGGTTCCCATCGGTGATTCGTTGCTTAACAAATCGCGCGCCGGGTCAGCTTCAATACTGGAAACCAGCTGAACGGTGAACTCATCATCCCACTGAATATCCAAAAGGCGTACGCGCGAGCCAAAGCCCACATGGTCTGTGGGGATATGGGCCTCTTCAAGCACTTGCGCGCCGCCAAAGAGAGCTTTGAGCTCGGCGATGCGGCTTTCAATCATGGCCTGTTCGAATTTCACTTCGTCCAGTTCGTGATTGTCTTCGCTGAATTCGCCATGCTGCTGAGATTCACGGATTCGATCCGCGATTTCGGGCCGCTTGATCGTGGTGAGGTCTTCCAGCTCCTTCTGCAAGCGACTGTAGCCATCGGCGGTCAGAAGCACGCCTTGGGTTGTTTCGGTATGAATTTCGGGATCAGTCATAAATCTTGCCCTCCGCCGGGTAACTGGTTACTGCGTATTGACGGTAAGCCGCCAATTATATCGGACGTTACCGGCCTTATACGTATGAAATGCCCATATGGTTTGGTGCATTTTAGGAAAGAAATGCGCTTTGCTTGGCGAGGAGCCTCGTTTGTCCGTTATCATGAGGGCGCATGGCGAACTTAGTCCGCACTTTCTTGGCGAAAATTCGGTGGGTTGTCCCGATTGTCTTCGTCTGCATAGTGGCATTGCCAAGTCTTGGACGGTCGCAATCACCTTCCTCGGCGAATCTTTTCCAAACGGTGCGTCCCGAGGTGTTTGTTGTGGTGCGAAAGCACGCGACCGGCGCCGATCTCGTGGAGGTCACGATGGTTGATCCGTCATACCCATCCACGATTCTTAGGGACCGAGTTAATCGGTTGGGAGAGTATTTGGGGTCGCCGGTGCGAGGCGTCTTTGTAACAGACCCCAAATTGCCGGGTTACTCTGGGTCTACCAAGGCGACATTTGGTGTGGATGGCGTCATCCAGAACGGTAAATTTCGGCTAACTCCCATTGCGCGTGCTTTTGCCGGAATTGATAAGCCGAACGAGATCACGGGGATCTCAGTCGTTTTCGAGAAGCAGAAGCCTACGGCCGACACGGTAAAGGACTATCGGTCCGCGGCGGTGGATGTCCAAGCGGATTCGCAGCCAGGCAGTATCGGAATCGAGTATCGGATTTTGCTGAAAGATCAGGATCCGGAAAAGATTGAAATCCCGGATTCTGCTTTGGCGGTGGCCGAGGGACCGAACCAAATCGTTCCTCCGGGTGGTCCTGATACTGCCATTTATGTGTTGATTGGTCTCGCCGCAGTGGCGGTAGGGGCGTTGGTATACTCGCTCACGCTCCGGGGTCCTCGTCGACGCTGACGTAATCCTGAATAACACTTTTTTCGGCGCTAAAAATTATGTTCACGCTCGATAACATTACGATGCTCCAGCTCATTGATATGGGCATTGATAAGGACGCTTCCGACGTCATGCTCAAAGTTGGCGCAAAGCCGATGATGAAGCGATACAACGAAGTGACCGCTCTTGACGACGAACTGCCGGTCTTGACGCAAGAGAGTATTCGCCGTCTGCTGTGTCAGATCATGAACGAGAAGCAGATGAAGGTCTTCGAGGACAAGATGGACCAGGACGTCGGGTTCACACTGGAAGGGAAGTGCCGTGTCCGTTGTAACGTTTACATGCAGCGCGGAACCTACGCGAGCGTCATGCGAATCGTGCCGTTGAAGATCAAGACACTCCAGGAGCTCGGACTGCCAGAAGTGCTGGAATCGCTTACCGATCACAAGACGGGACTGATCTTGGTGACCGGACCCACTGGATCGGGCAAGACGACGACTCTGGGCGCTCTAATCGATATCATCAACCAGAAGCGTCCTTGCCATATTGTCACCGTTGAAGACCCTCTTGAAGTTATTCACTCCGACAAGAAGGCTTATGTCTCGCAACGAGAGGTTCACCTCGATACCGAGGACTTTCAACCCGCGCTTCGCGCCGTTCTGCGGGAAGCGCCGGACGTGATTTTGATTGGTGAAATGCGTGACGTCGCGACCATGGGTGTTGCGCTTCAGGCGGGTGAAACGGGGCACTTGGTTTTCTCTACCGTGCACACGGCTTCGGCATACGAAACCATGGACCGTGTCATTAACATGTTCCCGCCCCACGAAAAGGACCATATGTGTCAGCGTATGGCCAACTCGCTGCGGGCGATTGTCGCTCAGAAACTGGTGGCGCGGGCAGATGGTAAGGGCCGGGTGGCAGCACTCGAAATTCTCATTTGTACGCCTACGGTAAGTAAGGCGATTGAGGATGGTGCGTTTAGCGACCTGTATCACCACATGAACGAAGGAACCTTCTGGGGAATGCAGACAATGAACCAGTCGTTGTTGCGTTACGTTAAAGCGGGCTTGATCACCGAACAGGCGGCGATGCAGAATGCCGGCGTTGCTTCTGAGTTGAAGCAAATGCTGCGACGGTAACGTCTTTGGTTTCTCGTGACCTGAATTTGGAACCAGGATGGGGTTGTCTCCGTCCTAATCGCTTAACCGATGCCGGGCCGGACGGAGGATTCTTGAAGATCCTCCTTTCTGGGCCAGCAACGGTCTTATAGATGATCACGCATGGATGAACTCCAGAATCTGCTGAACCTGATGGTTCAGAAGGACGCCAGCGACCTGCACCTAAAGGCAGGTCAGCCTCCGGTGTTGCGCATTCGGGGTGACTTGGTGCGGTTTCCGGAGTTCCGACTTCGCGAAGCCGATCATAACCGGCTCTTGTTCTCGATATTGAATGACGAGCGTCAGGAGCGATTACGAGATTTCAAAGAAGTAGATCTGAGCTACAACGTGCCGGGCTTGGCGCGGTTCCGGGTCAATATGTTTTGGCAGCGGCAGCACGTTGGAGCCGTTTTCCGCATCATTCCGCACCGCATTCGGAGCATTGATGACCTGCATCTCCCCGAAATTTGTAAGCGGATCGCGCTTCTTCCGCGCGGTCTGATCTTGGTCACGGGGCCGACGGGAAGCGGTAAGAGCACTTCGCTAGCGGCGATGATTGACCACATCAATACGAATTCACGGGCGCACGTGATGACGGTTGAAGATCCCATTGAGTACGTTCACCGAGACAAGCTCTCCATCATCAACCAGCGAGAACTATCCACCGATACGCATAGTTTTTCGGGAGCGTTGAAGCATGTCATGCGACAAAATCCCGACGTCATTCTGGTGGGTGAGATGCGCGATCTGGAGACGATTCAGCTGGCAATTACGGCCGCTGAAACCGGTCACTTGGTGATGTCGACCCTCCACACGGTGGATGCGGCCCAGACAATCGACCGAGTCGTTGACGTATTTCCGCCGGAGCAGCAGCCACAGATTCGTACGCAGTTGTCGGTTACTTTGCAGGCGGTTATCTCTCAGACTCTTTTGCCCCAGAAGGATGGCAACGGGAGGGTGGCGGCATTTGAAGTGATGACGGCAACGCCAGCGATCCGCACGCTGATTCGTGACGGTAAGACTCACCAGCTGTATCTCGACATTCAGACCGGAGGGGCGCTCGGAATGCAAACCCTCGATGGCAGCTTGCTAAAGCTTCTGCGTGACGGAAAGGTGGATTATGAGCACGCGCTGGCCAAGGCATCGAATATCTCGGACTTTGCCCGAAGAGCGACTAATTTGGGAATTGCGGAGCCGACGGCCGCAGCGGTGGTGGGTTAACCATGCAGCCAATTTCCAAATATCTCCGCGAATGCGTTGAGCGTGGTGGCTCGGACGTTCACTTTAAAACGGATACCGGTCGAATTTATGTTCGAATCAATGGCGACCTGCAAGAG
This sequence comes from Fimbriimonadaceae bacterium, assembly GCA_947447315.1. Lineage (GTDB taxonomy): Bacteria > Armatimonadota > Fimbriimonadia > Fimbriimonadales > Fimbriimonadaceae > Fimbriimonas. Next base: position 3,094 of record CANFJD010000110.1, on the reverse strand, counting down.
ATGCAGGCGGAACCCTATTCAAACGACGAATTTACCCACGAACTGAATACGTTGTTGAACACTCAGCAGCAATCTCGATTCGAGAATGATTTAGAATTGGATTTCGCCATTGAAGTGGAAGGACTAAGCCGGTTTCGCGGAAATGCTTATCAGCAGCGCGGACACACTCAAGCCGCTTTCCGAGTGATTCCGTACGACATCCTGACCATGGAGGATCTTCAACTCCCGGCGGCATGTTACGACTTTGTTTCTCGCCCACGCGGTTTGGTGTTGGTTACGGGGCCAGCCGGTTCTGGTAAGTCGACGTCGTTGGCAGCGATGCTGAGCAAGATTAACGCGACGCAGCCGGTGCACATCATGACGGTGGAAGACCCGGTGGAATTTGTCCACGACGACAAACAAGCCTTGATCAATCAGCGCGAGTTGGACGTGGACACGCTGAGCTTTGCGAATGCGCTTAAGTACGTTTTGCGGCAAGATCCAGACGTGATTTTGGTTGGCGAAATGCGGGATTTGGAGACGATCCATTTGGCCATTACCGCCGCCGAAACGGGGCACTTGGTGTTCGGAACCTTGCACACCGTAGATGCGGTGCAGACGGTTGATCGAATTGTGGACGTTTTCCCGATGCACCAGCAGCAACAAATCCGTATGCAGCTATCCGTGAACCTGGTGGGTGTCGTCAGTCAAACGCTGGTCAAGCGGAAAGATGGCCGCGGTCGAGTGGCGGCGCACGAAGTTTTGGTCGCAACCGGTGCGGTACGCAATTTGATCCGCGAGAACAAGAGTTATCAGATCAATAGCCTGATCCAGACGGGGTCGCGGCAGAAGATGATAACACTGGATTTGTCTCTGGTTCGACTTGTGCAGCGCGGTTTGGTAACGGCGGAAGATGCACGATCTCGGGCGAAGGATCCCGGGGAATTTGATCGACTGTTAAATGCGGACGAAGCTGGTACTCCCACTCTGCCGAGCTGGCCAACGGTGAACGCAACTAGCTCCGGAAGCCCCTCGGCGGCGACGCTGTCACAGCCCGGAATGGCACCGGCGGGTAGCGTTCCACCGGTGGTCGCGGCGCCGAGTAACGCGCCCGGCGGGGTCCGTGGGCAGCCCAATCGTCCGCAGTTCAAGCGCGACTAAGACGGCAAGCTAGGGGCATCGTGAACTTGTTTTGAGTTCCAAAGTGCCCGCATAGTGTAAAACGTTTCCCTGGATGCGACTGATCCGTTCTTTTATTCTTGTTTCCTCCCTTCTCTCCTCCGTCTCAATGGCTCTGGCCGACGACTGGGGACCGCTGCTGGAGCGTTTGGTTCCTCGGGCACTCGGCCCCGTTACGATGGGTGGTCGGATCGCGGACCTTGCGGTCTACGACAAGGAGCCGCGTATTTTCTACGTGGCCAGTGCAAGCGGTGGACTGTTCCGGTCTGATAACGCAGGACTGAGCCTGAAACCCGTATTTGAACGAGAGAACACGATCTCCCTGGGAGCGGTTGCGATTAATCCGAACGATCCCAATGACGTGTGGGTGGGGACAGGCGAAGCATCTTCCCGAAATTCTGTGGCGTGGGGAGACGGTGTCTACCATAGCAAAGACGGCGGAAAGACCTGGGCCAACGTTGGACTTGCCCAAACCCAACAGATCAGTAAGATTTCGGTAGACCCGAAGAATCCTGCGGTCGTTTTGGTCGGGGCGGCGGGGCGACTTTGGGGTCCGAACCCGGAACGCGGCGTGTACCGAACCGAGGATGGAGGGAAGAGTTGGGTCCAGACGCTAAAGGTAGATGCCAACACCGGCTGTATTGACCTCGTGCGGAATCCCAAGAATCCGAACGAATTGATGGCGGCGATGTGGGAACGTCGGCGCAAAGCTTACGATTTTACGAGCGGAGGACCGGGATCCGGCCTGTTTAAGTCCACGGACGGCGGGAAATCATGGCGGAAGATTGTCCGTGGATTGCCTTACTCGAACCTGGGACGCATTGGCCTGAGCTATTTCTATCAGGACCCTAAGGTTCTCGTCGCGACGGTGGAATATAAGCCCGATCCCAAACTGGAGCCCAAGCGCCCTTCGGACAATGGAGTGGTGAAAAACAATGGCGGCGGCACGTTCATCAGTCGAGATGGCGGTGATTCGTGGAAGATGGTGAATGTCCTTAATCCACGGCCGTTCTACTTCTCGCTCCCGCGGATTGACCCGAACGATGCGAACCGGATCTACGTACCCGGTGCAAGTTTGAATCTTTCCACGGATGGCGGCAAGACGTTTACCGAACTAAACACAAACATTCACCCGGATTTCCACGCCTTCTGGATCAACCCCGCGGACAGCAACCACATCTACATTGGTTGCGACGGTGGAATGTTCGAGAGTCGTGATAAAGGCGTCAGTTGGCGACACCTGAACGGAATGGCGATCGGACAGTTTTACGCCGTGGCGGTGGATATGCGACGACCGTACTGGATCTACGGCGGTTTGCAAGATAACCAGTGCTGGGGAACGCCGACGCAGTCTTCGCGGGGAGCGCTTCAGTTCTGGAACGCGACCAGTTTGGGCGGCGGAGATGGCTTCTACTGTGCAGCGGACCCCAACGATTGGAAAACAGTTTATTCGGAATCTCAGGGCGGGGCGATGTCACGGGTGGACTTGGTTACCGGCCAGGGCCGCGGTATTCGGCCGCGAGGAGCTCCAGGGGAGAGACTGCGATTCAACTGGAGTACACCGTTCTTCCTGAGCCCGCACAACTCCACGACACTTTACGTAGGCGGAAATAAGGTGTTCAAGTCTGTAAATCGAGGCGATAGCTTCGTAACTATTTCTCCCGATTTGACCACGAACGATCCTTCGAAACTGCGGCCGGGTGTGAATTCCGTAACCCCCGAGAACACGGGGGCGGAGCAGCACTGCACCATCATCACGATGAGTGAATCGCCGCGTAAGCCGGGCCTGTTGTGGGTTGGCACCGACGACGGACAGGTTCAAGTAACGAAAGACGACGGGAAGAGCTGGACCAATGTGACGGCAAATATTCCCGGCTTGCCGGCAAACACATGGTGCAGTCGCGTTACGGCTTCCAAGTATGAGGACGGTCGGGCG